>JAPPLJ010000029.1 GCA_028819475.1 Rhodospirillaceae bacterium | reverse complement strand
TCGCCGAAGGGCCCGCTGTCAGAAGCGCGGAGGAATGGCGCGAGATCGTCGAGGACTTCGAGCGTGAGGGCGGGACCGCCGCCGCCTACCGCGAAGGGCGCGGCCTGAGGCCGCGGACGCTGCTCCGCTGGCGGCGGCGGCGCGGTTCTCCGGCTTCGGAGCCGGAATTGCCGGCGAATGTTCCCGAGGGCGGCATCTGGATCTAGGCCGGCGCCTCGAGCGGGGTCTTTTCGCGGCCGCCTTCGCCCCTCACGGAATGGTGTCGCCGCTTTCGCGGACCGATCTCTAGGCCCTGCTGGATGGCGTCGACTGCACCACCTCAAGCGGCAGCTCGACTGGTCCCGCCAGCGGCAGGTTCCTCTCGAGCATCTCGGGCGTCCAACCGACGAATCGGTCGCGCGGGGCGAGCTTCCATGCGGCGGTGGAGAAGCCGAGCATGGCCAGCGGCCAGCCGTTGCGGTCGTGGACGGCGTAGCGCATCTGGGTGCCGACGAGGGTCTTGTATCCGAGATAGTGGTAGCGGGCGACGAACTCGTTCCAGAGCCTGCCTTCGCGGGTGCCGCCCTTGACGATGCGCATCCCCGGCGGCCGGACCTCGTCGAGCGTGGCCGGAACCGGGAACGGCGGCGGCTCGGTGTCGGGACCGAACACGACGGGCTTCGGCGGGCCCGGCCGCCACTTGGGCGGCGGCAGCTTGATAGTCCCGTCGCGGTCCATCGCGAGCATGGTGCCCCGGGCCATCATGTCCTTGAGGCCGCCGTCGGGCTTGAGCCAGCCGATGCGTCGGCAGAACTCCCTGGACAGGGCGGCGCGGGTCGGCTGCGGATCGGCGGCGATCAGCGCGTGCATGAGCGCCATCTCGTCAGCGGTGAAGTCGCGGCCGTGGTAGCGGCACTCGATGGCGCCGGTCATCCCGGCGCCATGAACACGCGCCTGCGCCCATCGCCCAGGGCAGCCAGGGCGTCAGGTCGTCCGGCGGCCGTTCTCCGCGCAGACCTAGAGCCACGCTTCCAGCCAGCGCTGGACATCGAAGCCGTTCATCGAAAGCGTGCGGACAACGGAGTAGGCGACAGGCTGATCGACCATCAGAACCGGGCGCTGCTCGCCGTCGCCTACGACGCGATGCTGCGAAGGACGGAACTGGTGTCCTTGCAAGTCGCTGACCTGCTTGAAGAAATGCAGGGCGACGAGAGCCTTTTGGTGCGCCGCTCCAAAACCGACAACGAGGGACGAGGCGAGATCGCCTGGGTCGGTTCGGACACTGTCCGGCTGGTCCGCGCATGGCTCATCCAGGCCGGGATCGAGGAGGGAATGCTGTTCCGTTCGGTCGCCAAGGGCGGACGGGTTGGCGAGCGGCTACATCCCTGCCGGGTGCCGCGAATATTCAAGGCGATGGCGCGTTAGCCGGGCTTGCCGGAGGCGGTGGCCGGCGGCCTCTCGGGGCACTCGGCCCGGGTGGGTGCGGCGCAGGACATGGTCGCCGCCGGGATCGAGATGCCGGCGATCCTCCAGGCCGGGCGCTGGAAGTCCGTCACGATGGTGAACCGCTACGGCGAGCGGCTGCTAGCGCGGCGCAGCGGGACGGCGCAGCTGGCGCGGAAATAGAATCGGGCCTGAGCGGCGCCGGAGGGTGTGCGAACCTGGCCGACGTGCTATGGTGGCGCGACGGTCGGCGCTGGCCGCGACGGCACTCAAGAGGCCGGAATCGATTCGCCTAGGCCGTACCGGCGCAAATCCGAAAAATGATATCGAGCATAATGTCTGTCGCGGGCCGCGAGCCCGGCCTCCTGCCGGAATGGCCTGCACGAGGCCGGGCTGTTCCGGAAAATCCCCTGCAGTTCAACAGGTTGCGGCAGGCTCGGCGCGGGATTGCGTGCTGCCAGGCGGGTCTGGCTCGTCGCTGGCGCGAATGCAAACTTGACAACTTTGCGCGCAATTGTGACAGCTATCGAGCGTAATCCGGGGCGGGAGAGGGCGGATTTGCGCCGCCCGGAAGGTCGCGCAAGTAGCTGGTTTGCCACGAGTTTCCGACGCTTCATGACCCATCCCGCCGACGGGGCCTCCTATTGACTGCCGGAAGTCCCCGATATTGCGCACCCGGGACTCCCGTCGCCCGGTTCCACGCGTCCCGGCCGCCGGGGCGCGGATCTGTGCGGAACCTGGCGGGCAGGCGATCTCGCGACTGCCGGTCGCACCGATCGGGGGCACTCGTCGGCGGATCCCGCCGCAATGCGCCAGCGCCCTGCGCTCTCCCGTCCAGATCGGCACTCGCCATCGAACGCGGGCCTGCAAGGACAATTCGGGTCCCGGGGACTGCCGTGTCAGTGTCTCGGAAATCGTTCGCCGGACCTGGCACGGGACCCTGCGACCCGTTCCGCCGAAACCATCCTGCATGGACATGCAACCTTCCTTGCTTCAGCGCGACTCATCTCCGGATCCGTCCTCGCAGCGTCGGCGCGAAATGGGGCCGTAAGGTGCCGCCAGGAATTGCGCGTCCCCAACCTTGGCGAGAACCGGGAAGAATCCATGCCGCGTTCCGGTGAATTGCGCCAACGCTACCGCACCCAGCGCCCGGCGGGACGGTCGGGAACTCCATCCGCCGGTTCCGCGCGACCGTCGCTCCGCCATGGACGCAGGCCGTCGTGGCGCCCGACGGCCGAAGATGCAGCTGCCGGGCGCACGGCTCGCCCTCAAGTCGCGTTTGCACAGCCGCATTGACGCGCCGGCATCCTGACGCTGAACGACGCGGGCTCACACGACGATCCCGCAAGGTGCGGATGACGGATCTCGGCACGCCCCGGGGGAAATGAATGAAGCGCCGTTCAAACTGGAAGTTTCATGGAAAGGCATCCTCGGTGCGTTGCCCGGCCCCGCAC
>JAPPLJ010000028.1 GCA_028819475.1 Rhodospirillaceae bacterium | reverse complement strand
ACTGTGGTAAGCCGGAAGGGGCCGGGAAGGACCACTACGCGATTGGAATAAAGCCTTAATATTCCTTGACATGGCGGAGCCCGCGCCCTATATCGGCTCCGTCAACGCCCGAAGTGCGCCTGCCGCGGCCGGCCGACGCCTCCCGAAAAGAAGCAAACGAAGAAACAGGCGGGGGACCGTGCGGGACCGTTCCGGATTTCCCGCTTTCCGGACCGCCGCCGCCAGTCGGCCATCCCACGCGCCGCCCTGTGCGCCATTGGGCTTGACGGCCGGACCCCGTCCGGTTCGACCCTCCGATTCCGCCGGGCTGTCCTACCCCGATCCTGCCCGGCGGTGCCGCCCCCGGTGTCGAGCGGCGCTCTCGCTCGGCCAGGCAACTGGAAAAATTCCTATCGAGATTGATTTTGCGCATTTCCGGAAGGCGTGTTTCCAACGATTCCAAGGGGTTAGGGCTGCCGGGTGCAAAAAAACATATTATTTAGAACGGTCTGTCCAATTCCAAAAACAGAGCGATTTCAAAGACTTAGGGAAACCGATATTGAATACCCGTTCAAAATCAGGCCGTTTTCCGGCTTCCGGCCCGTCCGGCGCACCCTTTCGCAGAGGAGTTCCTATGTGGGATGCGCTGCTGTGCCTGTCGGATTCGACACACGGCTTTATTGCGGAAGATTCCTGGAAATCCGAAAATCCCGGCGCGCGTGTGCCCTGCCGCTACTCGTACTCCCGCACGTCGTCGATGACCTTGCCGTCGTTGGGCAGCGCGCCCGGTCCGACGATCTCGACCGTCGCCCGCAACTTGCAAATCGCCTGGAAGCTCTGCGCCACCGCATCGGCGAAGGCCGGATCGGCCGTGGCGGCCTCGACCCGGAGGTTGGGCGCATCCTTGCCGTCGACGGCGTCGACCACCAGCCGGGCCCTTGCGATTTCGGCATGGCGCTTGACGATGTCGGCGACCTGCTCCGGATGGACGAACATGCCGCGCACCTTGGTCGTCTGGTCGGCGCGGCCCATCCAGCCGAGCATCCGGACGTTCGTCCGGCCGCACGGGCTGGGCGCGTCGGTCAGCGCCGACAGGTCGCCGGTGGCGAAGCGGATCAGCGGCACTTCCGGCGACAGCAGCGTCACCACCAGTTCGCCGACGTCGCCGATCCTGGCGACCGGCTCGCCGGTGCCCGGAACGAGGATTTCGACGATCTTGTCCTCGGCGATGACCATGCCGTTCTGCTCTGCCGTCTCATAGGCGACGATGCCGAGCTCCGCCGTGCCGAAGGTGTTGAAAACCCGGATGCCGCGTTCGCCGTACCAGTCGCGCAGGGGCGGGAACAGCGGGCCGGCGCCGACGATGGCGCATGTCACTGACGTCAGGTCCAGCCCCATCTCGTCGCCCTTCTCCAGGATCGCCTTGAGATAGTCCGGCGTCCCGGCATGGCCCTTCGGCCGGTACTGGGCCATCACCTGGGCCTGCTGTTCGGTATTGCCGATGCCGGCCGGGATCACCGGGCAGCCGAGGGCGCGGGCGCCGTCATGGAAGATCCAGCCGCCGGGAGTGAGATGGTAGGAGAAGGAATTGTGGACGATATCGCCCTTGCGCAGCCCGGCGGCGTAAAGCGACCGGGCGCCGCCGTAGTAATCCGCGCGCGTGCCCATGACCTCGTAGATCGGCCCCGGCGAGGTGAAGGCGACGGCAGCGTCGCCAAGGTCCAGCGCGTTCAGCCCGGCGAGCGGCGGCGCGTCCCTCTGCGCCTCGATCAGGCTGTGCTTGCGGGTCACCGGCAGCGCCGCCAGCGCCTCCCGGGACGTTACGGATGCGGGATCGACGTCGGCCAGGCTCCTGCCGTACCAGCCCGTTGCCGCCCTGGCGTGGGCGACCTGCGCCGGCAGCGCCCGCATGAGCGCGGCCTCGCGCTCGGCGGGGTCGCGGGTTTCAAGAGCGTCGTAGTGGTCGGTCATCGCCGTGTCCCCGAATTGAAAAGCCGCCACCCCGGTTGTGGGATGACGGCCCGCTCGGCGGTGTTGCGGTCCGGACAGGCATCCGGCTGTTGCTGCGCCGGGCCCGCGGTCAGGCGAGCCAGCGCTTGCGCCGCTTGTAGTGTTTCACGTCGCGGAAGGACTTTCGGCTCTCCCCGGCGACGCCGAGATAGAATTCCTTCACGTCCTCGTTCTCGGCGAGGTCCTTCGCCTCGCCGTCCATGACGACGCGGCCGCTCTCCAGGATATAGCCGTAATCGGCATAGCGCAGCGCCATGTTGGTGTTCTGCTCGGCGAGCAGGATACTGACGCCTTCGTGGACGTTGAGGCGTTTGACGATCTCGAAAATCTCCTCCACCAGCTGCGGCGCGAGGCCCATGGAGGGCTCGTCCAGCAGCATGGTCGAGGGGTTCGACATCAGCGCCCGCCCGATGGCGCACATCTGCTGCTCGCCGCCGGAAATATAGCCGGCCAGCGCGCTCCGGCGCTCCTTCAGGCGGGGGAAATACTCGTAAACCTTGTCCATCGAGTCGCGGATGGCCGCGTTGCCGTCGCGGCGGGTATAGGCGCCGGTCAGCAGGTTTTCATCGACCGTCAAATGCGGGAAGCAATGGCGGCCTTCCATCACCTGGATTACGCCGCGGCGCACCAGATCGTTCGGATCCAGGCTCTGCACCGGGATGCCGTCGTAGAGGATCGATCCCTTCGTCACGTCGCCGCGTTCCGCGCCGAGCAGGTTGGAGATCGATTTCAGCGTCGTCGTCTTGCCGGCGCCGTTGGCCCCAAGGAGGGCGACGATGCCCCCCCTGGGAACCTCGAGCGAAACCCCCTTCAACACGAGGATCACATGATCGTAGATCACCTCGATGTTGTTGACGCTGAGCAGCGCATCGGCAGCCCCGTTCGCGCCATTGGCAGCGGCGGTTTCACTCACGGCGGTACTCCCTTGCTACAGGCGAAGATTCGCCTGCAACGCACCTAGCACTTGCGCGGCGTGATATTGTTCTTCTTGGCGTAGGCCGCGGCGGACTTCTCGATCAGCGGACGCACCACCTCGCGCATGGGCGAGATGAAGTCGCTGACGATGTTCCACTTCTTGCCGTCCCACTGCTGGATCAGCACCGGGCCGTTGCCTTCGTGGTCGGCGCAGGTGTTCTTGACGGGCTGCATGAAGCCCTTCAGGCCAAGCTCTGCCCAGCGCTCCGCGGTGATGTTGAGGTTCTCGAGACCCCAGCGCATCTGGTCGCCGTTGACCACCTTGACGCCGAACTTCTTCTGCGCCGAACGCATGGCCTCGGTCGCGAAGATGGCATTCACCATGCCCCGGTTCCACAGCACCTGACCGACATACTTGTCGCCGCCCGGAATGCCCTTGCCGGCATCGTAGACGACCTTCTTGATGTCTTTGATCAGCGGGAAATCGGAACCCGCGGCGTGGAACGTGCCGGCCTTGTAGCCCTTGGCGGCGTCGCCGGTCGGCACCACGTCCTGCTCGGCGCCGGACCACCAGACGCCGATCATGCGGTCCATCTTGAAGCCGATGTTGGTGGCTTCCTTGATGGCGACCTGGTTCATCACGCCCCAGCCCCACAGCAGGATCCAGTCAGGACGGATCTTGCGGATCTGCAGCCAGGTGGCTTTCTGCTCCTGGCCGGGATGGTTCACGGCGAGCAGGGTCAGCTTGTAGCCCAGCTTCCGTGCCAGCAGTTCGAGCGTGCGGATCGGCTCCTTGCCGTAGGCGCTGTTATGGTAGATCAGGGCGATCTTCTTGCCCTTGATCTTGGCCATGCCGCCTTCCTGGGCGCCGATATACTTGATGAAGGCCGAGGCCTGGCTCCAGTAGGTGGTCGGTGTGGTGAAGGTCCACGGGAACACCCGGCCGTCGGAAGCGTCCGTGCGGCCGTAGCCGACGGTCAGGATCGAAACCTTGTCCTTGTCCGCATTCGGGATGAGCTTGTAGGTGATGCCCGTCGAATAGGGGAACACGACCGTCGTGCCCTTGCCCTTCAGGCGCTCGTAGCACTCAACGCCCTTCTTGGTGTTGTAGCCGGTCTCGCACTCTTCCCAGACCAGCTTCACGCCGTTGACGCCGCCATGCTTCAGGTTGACGTAGTTGAAATAGTCGGCGATTCCGTTGGCCGACGGGATACCGTTCGGCGCATACGGGCCGGTGCGGTAGGTGAACAGCGGGAAATACTGCGTATCCGCCGCCTGGACGGCCGGCGCCGCAATGCCTGTCACGGCGACTGCAGCGGCCAGACCCAAAGTAAGCCCTTTCAGCCTCATACTCTTATCCTCCCTGGATCGGCTTCGCCCCGCCTGGGGCGATAAGGGGTGGAGGGGAAGCCTGCCGGCCACCGCGGCCCGCAGGTTGCCGCGACCTTAGCATGCGCCGAAGGTCCCGGAAAAGACCGCAACAGGCGGTCCGGGACGGCCATTTCCTGCCGTCGTGCTTGCGATGCCGCCCGCTAGTATGGAAACGGCCATTGTCTCAGCTTTTCCTTGCCGATCTGCCACAGGCGCGCCAGGCCGAGCGGCTCCATGATCAGGAACACGATAATCAGCGCGCCGAAAATCATGAACTGGATGTGCTCGACCATCGCGGCATCGACCGGGATGCCGAACTGGCCGCCCAGCCAGGGCAGGGAAACGACCAGGAAAATCGGGATCAGCGTGATGAAGCCGGCGCCGAGGAAGGAACCGGTGATGCTGCCCAGCCCGCCGATGATGACCATGAACAGGACCGAGAAGGATTCGTTGATGTTGAAGGCTTCCGCGCCCTCGAGCGCGCCGAGGTAGAAGATCAGCGACATGGCGCCGGCCATGCCGCAGAAGAAGGAACTGACCGCAAACGCGAGCAGCTTGGTCGCCAGCGGGCGGATCCCGATGAGCTGGGCCGCGATATCCATGTCGCGGATCGCCATCCACGCCCGGCCGATCCGGCCGCGCACCAGATTCTTGGCGACGAAGGCGAAGAACACCACGAGCGACAGGCAGATCAGGTATTTCGTCTCCGCCGCGGGATAGATCGTCACCTGCTGGCCGTCGCGCATCACCGTTTCAGAGCCGGTGACGACAAGGCCGAACAGTTTCAGCGGCGGTATCTGGATCGTCGAGGATGACACATAGTCGTACAGCCACTCGACGCGCGAGAAACACCAGACCAGGAAGAACTGCGCCGCAAGCGTCGCCACCGCCAGGTAGAAGCCCTTGATGCGCAGGCTGGGCAGGCCGAAGATGACGCCGACGACCGCCGTCACCGCACCGGCGATCAGGACCAAGAGGATCGGATTGTCGATCGCCGGCAGCAGCGGAATGAGCTCCGAGACCAGTTCGCCGGCCTCGTCCTCTTTCTGGATCCGGTAGTTCAGTCCGGTCGAGAATTTGAAGGCGGTAAAGGCGCCGACGCCCATGAACGCCGCCGTCCCGAGGGAAATCTGGCCGCAATAGCCGGTCAGGATATTCAGGCCGAGCGCGGCCATGCTGTTGACCAGCAGGAGCAGGAAGATCGAGTTGTACAGATAGTCCTTGGTCGACGCGGCCATCAGGCCGCCCTGCACCATCAGGTACAGCCCGACCGGAACGACGACGAAGGCGATGAACAGGATGCCCCACAGGCCGTACTTGTCCTGCTTGAGCTGAAAGATGCCCTGGTCCTTGGCGTAGCTCGTATAGAACTGCCCGGCTTCGCGATAGAACATGGCGTCAGACTCTTTCGATGATCTTTTCGCCGAACAGGCCCTGCGGGCGGAACACCAGGAAGACCATCGCCAGGATATAGGCGAACCAGTCCTCGATCGCGCCGCCGACATATGGCCCCCAGCCGACCTCGGCCAGCTTTTCGCCCAGGCCGATGATCAGGCCGCCGATGATGGCGCCGGGGATCGATTCGAAACCGCCCAGGATCAGCACCGGCAGGGCTTTCAGGGCGATTTCCGAAAGGCTGAACTGAACGCCGGACTTGGCGCCCCACATGGTGCCGGCGACCAGCGCGACGATGCCGGAGACGGCCCAAACGATGATCCAGATGGTGCGCAGGTTGATGCCGACCGAGAGCGCCGCCTGATGGTCGTCGGCCACGGCGCGCAGCGCCCGGCCGATCTTGGTCTTGTTGAAGAAGATCGCCAGTCCGGTCACCAGCGCCGCGGCGACGGCGCCGGCGGTGAGTTCGAGATACTGGATCTGGATGCCGAAGGGCTCGAAGCGGCCCTGCGGGATGCCGACATCCAGCTTCTTGACGTCGGAGCCCCAGATGGTCTCGCCGAAGGCCGAGAGGAAGAAGGCGAGCCCGATGGTCGCCATGAACAGGATGATCTGCTCCTGGTTCACCAGATGCCGCAGGATCAGATATTCCACCACGACGGCGAACAGGATCATGATCCCGATCGTGAGCAGGATGGCGAGCGGAATCGGCACGCCGATGCCGATAAGTCCGGCGAGGTTGAGCGCCGCGAACAGGACGAGCACGCCCTGGGCGAAATTGAACATGCCCGAGGCCTTGTAGATCAGCACGAAGCCGAGCGCGACGAGCGAGTACATCACGCCGGCCAGCAGGCCGCTGATCACGACTTCCATACCGAACTGCCAGCTCTCGAAAATGAGCACCGGCGCCAGCACGAATTCCCAGAACTCTCCCATACCTTCCCCCTCAAACGGGCGCCCGGGACCGGGCCAGCCCGCTGCGGTCTACCGGCGCTGTCGCGATGCCGGGCCCGGCAGGGCCGGCGCGCGCGCCGTTTTTCTGCTCCTAATTCTCGATCAGATCCTCTTCGTGCGCGACGCCGAGATAGGCGTCGATCACGTCCTGGTCGGCCTGGACTTCCGCCGGCGTCCCCTCGGCGATCTTGCGGCCGTAGTTCAGCACGACGACATGATCCGAGATATCCATCACCACGCCCATATCGTGTTCGATGAGCGCGATGGTGGTGCCGAATTCGTCGTTCACGTCGATGACGAAGCGGCACATGTCCTCTTTCTCTTCGAGGTTCATGCCGGCCATCGGTTCGTCGAGCAGCAACAGGTCCGGCTCCATGGCAAGCGCGCGGCCCAGTTCCACCCGTTTCTGCAGCCCGTAGGGCAGGCGGCCGACCGGCGTCCGCCGGATCGACTGGATTTCGAGGAAGTCGATGACCTCCTCGGCGGCCTTGCGGTGCGCCAGCTCTTCCTTCTGGTACGGCCCCCAATAGAGGGAATCCAGAAGGAAATCGCCGAGCCAGATGGCCGGATAGGTCAGATAGTTGATCACCGGCATGTCGGCGAACTGGCGGCGGTGATAGCGCATGCCCGGGCCGCTCATCTTGAGCAGCCGGCCGGTCATCACATTGTCCAGCGTGCTCATGCCGCGGAACAGGGCGACGTTCTGGAACGTCCGCGCGATCCCGGTTTCGGCCGCTTCGTGCGGTCGCATCTGATGGCGCGGGTTGCCCTTGTAGGTGATCGTGCCTTCCTGCGGGTGGTAGAAGCCGTTGATCACGTTCAGCATGGAGGTCTTGCCGGCGCCGTTCGGCCCGATGATCGCGAATATCTGCCGTTCGTGGATATCGAAGCTGACGTCGGTGATGGCTTTCACGCCGCCGAAACGCAGCGTGATATTGTCGACCTTCAGAAGGGTGTCGCCGAACGTGCGTTCCGAATGTTTCATCGGCGCTCAGCCCGCCTGGCGCAGCGGCTCGGCGCCGGCGGTTCCGGCGGTCGCTGCATCCATGATTCTGAGGTCCGCGGCGCTGACACCCTTGCGGCCGTCCTCGAACGTCGTCTCGACCTCGCAGTGCACTTCGCCCCGGCCGTCGTACAGGGCAGCGATGACCGTATCGTAACGCTCGTTAATGTGCCGCCGGCGGACCTTGCGCGTCCGGGTCAGTTCGCCGTCGTCGGCGTCCAGTTCCTTGTGCAGCAGGGCAAATCGGGCAATCTGTGCGCCGGCGAGTTCCGGGTCGGAGGCCAGATCCTCGTTGACCTGTTCGATATTCTTGCGGATTTCCTGATAGACGTCCGCTTTGGCGGCAAGTTCCCTGTAGCTGGCGTAGGCGACATTGTTGCGCTCGGCCCAGTTGCCGACGGCGTCGATGTCAATGGAGATCATCGCCGTGGAGTAGTCGCGCCCGGCGCCGAAGGTCACCGCTTCCTGGATGAAGGGGAAGAACTTCAGCTTGTTCTCGAGATATTTCGGCGCGAACATCGAGCCGTTGTTCAGCACGCCGACATCCTTGGCCCGGTCGATGATCTTCAGGTGCCCGTTGTTGTCGATGAAGCCGGCATCCCCGGTGTGGACCCATCCGTCTTCGGTCTTGGTCTTCCGGGTCTCTTCCTCGTTCTTGTAGTATTCCTTGAACACGCCTTCGCTGCGGTACAGCACCTCGCGCGAATCCGGATCGACCTTCAGTTCGACGCCGGGGCAGGCCTTGCCGACGGTATCGGCATAGACCTCGTTGTCCGGCTGCAGGGTCACGAACACGGAAGCTTCGGTCTGGCCGTAGAGCTGCTTCATGTTCAGGCCGATGGAGCGGTAAAAGTCGAAAAGATCCGGGCCGATCGCCTCGCCTGCCGTGTAGACCCGCCGGACGCGGCTCAAACCGAGCGTGTTCTTCAACGGCCCGTAGACCAGGATTTCGCCCAGCCAGTATTTGAACCGGGCAACCGGGCCGACGCTTTCCCTCTGGAGAATTTTCACGCCGACCCTCCGGGCGTGATTCATGAAATAGCGGAACAGGCGCTGCTTGGTCTTGCCGGAGTCCTGCATCCGGACGTTCACGGACGTCAGGATATTCTCGAAGATACGCGGCGGCGCGAAGAAATAGGTCGGTCCGATCTCCTTCAGATCGGTCAGGAACGTCGCCTGGCTCTCCGGACAGTTGGCGCAGAAGCCGGCGACATAGGACTGGCCGATCGAGAACACGCAGTCGCCGACCCAGGCCATCGGCAGATAGGCCAGCGTGTCCTCGTCTTCGTGGATCTGTTCCAGCTCGACGGACATTTCCGCCATCGAGATCAGGTTGTCGTAGGTGAGGACGACGCCCTTCGGGTTGCCCGTGGTGCCCGAGGTGTAGAGGAATATCGCCGTGTCGCGGCCCGCACCCCTGGCGACCTCGGCCTCGTAGAAGCCCGCGTTGGCCGCCCTGTGCGCCTCCCCGGCTTCCTTGATCTGGTCCAGCGAGTGCAGGAAATCCTGATCGTATTCCCGCATGCCGCGCGGGTCGCAATAGACGATCGTCTTCAGCGCCTCCGCCGTTTCCATTGCCTCGATCAGCTTGTCGACCTGCTCCTGGTCCTCGGCGACGGCGAAGGAAACTTCTGCGTGGTCCAGGACATAGGACAGTTCGCCCGCGCCACTGTCCTGGTACACCGGCACGGGAACCGCGCCCAGCGCCTGCGCCGCCACGATCGCCCAGTAGAGATAGGGCCGGTTGTCGCCGATGATCGCGATCCGGTCGCCGCGCTTGAGGCCGGAGGCGGCAAGGCCGTGGGCGATGGTCTCGACTTCGGCGCGCGAGTCACGCCAGGAGAAGGTCTGCCAGATGCCGAGATATTTTTCGCGAATCGCCGGCCGCGGCCCGCGCTCGCGGGCGTTGCGATCCAGCAGCTTCGGGAATGTGTCTGCCGTCATCGGCGTCTCCACTCGATCCCTTCGGCAAGCCGCGCTGCCCCGGCGCGCGGCTCATCGGAGCGCACCGCGCGCCGTCCCCGACCAAGATTTGAGACTTGCCGGCGCGTGGCCGGGCGCATCCCGCCGCCAGCTTCGCCGGTGCAAACCTCCCTGGTGCGCCGCAGCACTGTTCTTCTTTTATGCGCGCCGGCTTGCCTAGCCAATAGGAACCACAGGGTCAAGCCGCAAAGCCCGCATGTTTCGCTTCGCCGCGCATACTGCCCGGACCTCCCTTAACTTTTTGGCCGCAAATAGTTTTTTCGTCCTGATTCCGGCTGCGTCCGGAATGGTGCGTCAGGTCCGCTCGAAGCGGTGGATGCCGTCCGGGTCGAGCCGGCCGGTCAGCGTCCCCTCGCTTTCGAGATAGGCGAGGTGGGCCAGGCATTCGCCCATCGCGAACCCCATCTGGTGGGTGTCCAGTTCGCGCCGGAACAGGAGCGGCACCGCGTCCGCCGCAGACAGGCGGGCGCGCCCGGAACCGTCGGGGGAACCGTCGGGGGAACCGTCTGCGAACCCGCCGGACAGCCGCTCCAGCCGCACCCGGTGATGGTCGACGATCTGGCCGATGCGGGTCTGGACGCCGCGAAACGGCAGGTTGTGGCTCGGCAGCACCAGCGCATCGTCCGGCAGGCCGGCGAAATTGGCGAAGGAGCCAAGGTAGTCCTCGAGCGGGCTGGCGTCCGGCTCGCTGGCCCAGACGCTGATGTTCGGCGTGATCTTGGGCAGGATCTGGTCGCCGGATATCAGGATGTCGTCGCCGGCGCACCACAGGCAGGCATGTTCGGGCGCGTGGCCGGTGCCGACGATGATTTCCCAGCGCCGGCCGCCGATCTCCAGCACGTCGCCCGCGCACAGGCGCCGGTGATGAAAGGGCGCCTCGGCCACCCGCCGGCGATAGGTGTTGCCGCCGGAGAACATCCTGTCCGCCAGCTCCGGCGCCAGGCCGTGGAGCGCATAAAAATCCGCCATGCTCCGGTGGTTGACCGCGTCCGAATCCAGATAGAGCATCCGGGCCATCAGCCATTCCGTCCGGGTGATCCATAACTCGGTGTCGAGCAAATCGTTCAGCCAGCCGGCCAAGCCGATATGGTCGGGATGAAAATGGGTGACGATAAGCCGGGTCACCGGCTTGCCGGCCTTGCCGCCATGGGCGATACCGAACCGCCGGAAGATCGCCAGCCAGTGCTCTTTCGTCTCGTCGAGCTGCAGGCCGGTATCGACGATCGCATAGCCGTCGCCGTCCTCAAGCAGCCACAGGTTGATATGGTCGAGCTGGAACGGCAGGGGCATGCGCAGCCAGTGAACGCCGCTTGCGATCTCGATCGTCCTGCCGGCGGCGGGCCGGTTCTCGCCCAAGGGGTAGTCGAGGCCGTCCTCCACACGATTCCGGGCCGGGCGTCCGTTCGCGGAACTCATGCGGCGGCCTTCCTGCCGAGATGGCGGACGATGGCGGCCAGGGTCTCCTCGGGCCGGTCGCGATGGGGCGAGTGCCCGCAGCCCGGCAGCATGACGAGGTCCACCGGCCCGCCGGCCCGGCGCTCGACCGCTTGGGGCTGCAGCGGCGAGCCGTATTCGTCGTCCAGCCCCTGGATGACCGTCATGGGAACGTGGATATTCGGCAGGTATTCCTCGATATTCCAGTCGCGGAATTCGGGCATCATCCAGCTCAGGTTCCAGGCGTAGAAGGCGCCGTCCGGATCGTTGTGGTAGCGGGCGAGCCGGCTGCGCAGGTCGGTCTCCTCCCACAGCACCCGGGCCCTGGCGATCGACGGGATGGTGCAGGGCTCGACCAGCACATGCGGCGCCATAACGATGAGGCTGTCCGCCGCCGGCGCGATATTGCTGCCGGCATAAATCAGCGCGATCGAGGCGCCGTCGCTGTGACCGAACAGGATCGGCCGGCGCACATCCAGCGTGTGCAGCAGATCCGGCAACACGTCCTGGCCTTCCCTGTGCATGAAGTCGAACGGCAGCGGCAGGTCGGCGCGGGTCAGCGGGTCGGATTTGCCGTGGCCGCGCCGGCTGTAGACCAGCACGCGCAAGCCGGCCGTTCGCGCAACCCGGGATGGGAAATCGCGCCACATGGCGACGGAGCCGAGGCCCTGGTGCAGCATGACGACGGTCGGCCCGTCCGTCGGCCCGACCCCCACCCATTCATACTCAAGCCGGCTTCCGCCGGCTTCCACAAAGGCCATCGCCGCCCCGCTTACCTGTCCCGCGCCAACCTGCGGCCGGGCGCAGACCCCTGCAAGGGACGGAAGGTCGCCGCGATCGGCAGGCAAAACCGTGCGCCGCCCGTCCGGGCGGCGCGTGGCTTGTCGATATGCCCGTCAGGGCTTCGTTATCAGGGTTTGATGTAGGTGTAGCCCTTGCCCTGCAGGTGGGCGAGTTCGGCGACGCCGGAGGGAACGATATCCTCCGCATGCGCTTCGAAGAGGTCGGTTTCGAAATTAATCTTCCGGCCGCGCAACGTGTTGGCGCAGATGTAGAAGCCGACCTTCTGGTTCTTCAGGTTCGAGATCGCGCCCTGAAGCCGAAGATTCTTGACCGCGTCGCGCAGGATGTAGACGCCGTTGCCGTGCAGGACGACCCTGATGTCGAGCTTGTCCGCGCCGACGGCGTTGATGTGGTTCTGGACGTTGCGCATCGCGCCGAGATACTTCTTGCTCTTCGGGCCGCCCATATAGTTGATGTGATAGACGACTTTCTGCTTGCCGTAGCGGCTCTCGGCGGTCGCGGGCGTTGCCGGCGCGGTCGCAGCCATGGCGACAAACCCGGCGATTGCCAATGCAATCAGCTTATTCATGAGATAATTCCTCCCGAATGAGTCGTATGGCCGGGCAAGAACTGCCCGCCCGTTTCGATAATAGCGCCTCCGGCCTCATTGCCAAGCGGGCCGGTCGACAGAGCGACCGACGCCCGCGTAGTGGGTTGCCTGACGTCGCCTCGGCGGGAGGCCGGCTACTCGGTCGCTTCGCGGACGATGGCGTCGAGCAGCTTGTCGACCGCCGCAAGCGCCTTGCGCGACGCCGCAGAGCCCTCCTGTGCCGGACGGCGGAATCCGACATGGACCGTGCCCGGTTTTGCCGCCAGCTCGTAGACGAAGACGACATAGGGGCAATAGGCGATGTTGCGCGGATCGGCCTCCATCGTGCGCCGCGAGAAGACCGCCGAGCAGAACTGGAAGAATTGCGCATCCCGATACAGCGGCTTCGCGCTGCCCGCGTCTGCGCCAGTGCGCTTCAGCATCCTGCCGATATAGCCGCGATAGTCGATCACCAGGCCCCGGTTGACGATCGCGTCGGCGACATACTCCGCGACATCCTCGAACGCGCCCTCGACGGCGACGATCTTCATGCCGCCGCCGGGTTCGGCCCGGGCGCGCTCTGCCGGGCTGCCGGCGATGACGAGGAGCGCCGTGACGAGCAGAATGGCGAGGCGCGCGCGGTCCGTCATCTTCGTTGACCTCCGGTTGTCGTTGCTCTTCGACAGCGGGGCCGCGCGGCAATCGAGCCGTCGCCGTACCGGTGGCGTCACGAGCCTGCGGCGTCCTGCCCGCCGTGACGGGCTTGCTGGTCGAAGAAAGATGCCGTCGTCGGCAGTTGCGGCAGATCGATCTCGTAACCGATCGAACGGACCCGGCCGGTCCGCCGGCCGCGAACGAGATGCCCCTGATACCGGGTCGGCATGGGATTCGGCGAGCAGGGGATCGCGTCTTCCGCGCTGTAAACCGAGATATGCAGGGTCCGCGGCCGGTCGGACCGGTTGGGTGCGGAGCCGTGCAGCAGGCGCGTGTGCATCAGGCATACCGCGCCCGCCTGGCCGGTGCAGAGACTGGCGGACGGGCGGGACGCCGCCGTAACATCGTCCGACACCGCTCCCGTGAACACGCCGTCGTGCCAAAGGCCGTGGATCGGGCCGCGGTGAGACGCGGGAAGGACCTCCAGGGCGCCGTTCGTTTCGGTGACTTCATCCACCATTAGCAGCGCCGTCACCACATCGTCGTTGGTATGGGGCGTGAACGGGAAGTCCTGGTGCCACTTCACCTCGGTGTGCCCGCCCGGCAGCTTCGAGTTGATCTTGGTGTGGTGCAGCTTGACGTCGGGGCCGATGAGATCGGCGACGCAATCGACCATCCGGCTGTCCATCGTCGCCGCGTAATAGGCGTCCGAGACTTCGATCGGCGCGTTGACCCGGCGCAGCTTCGGCGCCTCTGCGCTGTGCCCGGGCTCCAGGTCGAAGCGCGGCCGCCCGTCCAGCGTGTCGCCCCAGGCGGCATCGTGGCCGCGGCTCTCTTCCACCCACGCCTCGAAGTCCCCCTGCAGCCGCGCCAGCAGGGCGGCGTCCACCGCGTCTTCGACCATCAGATAGCCGTGCTCGTGGAAGAACGCACGCTCGTCGGGGCTCAGCCGGGCCATGGGTCCACCCTGCGCTTCAATGCGGCCCCGAGACCGGGCCGTTGCCGCGCTGCTCGCGCCAGATGCCGAGTTTGCGCTGGGCCGCCCGGTCCGAGAAGCTGAACAGCACGGCCTCGCCCGCGCATTCGTGGTGGTGTGGCATCCAGCTCGGCACGATGAACACGTCCTTCGGCTCCCAGTCGAGCGCGACGTCGCCGTCCGGCGTGCGCACGACCGTGCGGCCGGCGCCCTCTACCGGCGAATAGACCATGCCGTCGGTCGAGCGGTAGGGCGTCGTCGTCGTGCCGCTGGGCAGAAGCTGCATAAAGGTGGCGATGGTCGGCATGGCGTAGCCGCCGTCGACCGGGTTGGTGTATTGCAGCTTCAGGCCGTGGCAGGGGTCCCATTCCTCGTAGGCCGCCATGCGGCGCAGCGTCTCGCGGGTCCGCTCGTAGGGGTAGTTGAAGATCGGCGAATAGTTCTTCGTGTTCTCGTAGCCGACCGGCAGCAGGTTGTGGGAATAGTGGTCCGGCGAATAGTCGGCCGGCCGGGAAAGCTGCTGCTCGTCCTCCGCCAGGTTTTCCGCGAAGGAGGTGTCGAAGCTGTTGACCATCGGCACGTCCAGCCCGTCGAGCCAGATCATCGGCCGGTCGCTGTCGTTGCCGTGGTCGTGCCAGGCCCAGGGCGGGGTGATGACGAAGTCGCCTTCCTCCATGATGGTCTTCTCGCCGTCCACGGCGGTATAGGCGCCGCTGCCCTCGACGATGAAGCGCAGGGCCGACGCGGTATGCCGGTGCGCCGGTGCGATCTCGCCCGGCAGGATCAGTTGCAGGCCGGCATAGAGCGACTGGGTGATCCGCGATTCGCCGCGCAGGCCGGGATTCTCCAGCACCAGCACCCGGCGCTCCGCCTCCTCGGCGGTGATCAGGCTGCCGGCTTGCAGCACATGGGGCCGGACCTCGGCAAATTTCCACAGATGCGGTTTCGTCCGGCTGACCGGCTCTTTGGTGACGAGGCCGGCCAGCACCTCCCACAGGGGCGTCAGGTTCTGCCGGTCGATCGTGTCGTAGAAGTCGTGCCGGGCTTCCCGGTCTGCGGAGCTGATTTGCGGCGCTTCCATCGGCGGCCTCGAAGGTTGGATTGCGTCGGGCGCAGGATAGCAGCCGTTCCGCCGGCTTTGAACGGCGAAGTGCGCATGACGGTCAATCCGACAAAGCGCTCGCCGCATCGCGATCTTCCGCCCGCCGGAGCGCCGCAGGTATCGCTCAGGGCGGTCTTGAGGCTTTTGCCCGGTGCGCTATCCGGCAATCCGGACGGGAAGGCGTACCGGCGTAGGATCTTGCAGGCGCCGATCCGCACCCGGCAACGGGGGCGGGCCGGGACGCCCTATCTGGCCTGGAGCGAGAGCAGGATTTCACGGCTCGACGGGGCGAGCTCGCACCTGATCGCGTCGAAGGCGGAGATCGGCGGGAACACCAGGCCGGTGCCCTCCATGTGGCCACACATCTCGGTGAGGTAGCGGTTGACGATCGCTTCGGTGGTGTTCCGCTTGAGTCCGTGCTCCAGGCAAAAGTCGTTGTCCGCCCCGGTCAGCCGGCCGAAGGCGCGCTTGACGCAGTTGGGCAGCACCCGGTTGAAGATCGCCTGGAACTCGGCGAGCTGGGCCGGGTCCTTCGCGACCTCCTTCAAATTCTCGACGCCGTTGTCGTAATGGTCCTCCTCGTCGGCCAGCACCTCCTCCTGGCTGTCCGCCCAGGGGGTGTAGGAGGACTGGCGGTACTCCATGATCTGGTGGCTGCCGGCGCGGTCGACGGTGAAGTTGAACACCGCGATATGGAGCCAGTTGTCGAGGTCGACCTGCCAGAAATCGGCCGCGTCGGGGCGGCCCGCGATGATCTCCTCGGGATCCTCGCCGAGGTCGAGCAGGAGGTCGTAGAGCCCCTGGCTGTGGCGCGCCTCCTCGGCCGCGAATTCGGCCGCGAGCGCCTTTTCCTTCCAGTTGGGCGCGACCGAGATCGCCTTTCCGAACACCTCGGCGGTCGCGGTCTCGGCATAGATTTGCCGCGTCATCAGGCGGACCAGAAGGTCCTTGTAGGCGCCGCCTACCTGTTCCGGGTGCGCAAATTCGAGTGCCGGGGCCATCGTGCCGGATCCTTTCTCGGAGTATTCGGATATGTGGCGAGTCTAGGTAGCGGGTCAGCGCTGTCAATGCGGGCGCGCCTACCGCGCCACCGTCTCCCGTTCGGCGGCCGGGTCGCTGTAGATGTCGCGCAGGGCGGTCTTGAGTATCTTGCCCATCGCGCTTTTCGGCAGTTCGGGCAGGAAGGCGTACTGGCGCGGAATCTTGTAGCCGCCGATGCGCTCCCGGCAATGGGCGACCAGCTCGCCGGCGCTCACGCTCGCGCCCGGCTGCGGCACGACGGCGGCGAACAAGGCCTCGCCGTATTTGCTGTCCGGAATGCCGATCACGGCGCATTCGCCGACCGCCGGATGCTGGTAGAGCGCGGCCTCGACCTCCAGCGAATAGACATTCTCGCCGCCGGTGATGATCATGTCCTTCTTGCGGTCGACCAGATACATGAAGCCGTCGTCGTCCATCCGGCCGACATCGCCGGTGTGGAACCAGCCGTCGCGGAAAGCCCGGGCATTCTCCTCCGGCAGATTGAGATAGCCCGCAGTCACGTTGGGCGCGCGCACGACGACCTCGCCGGACTCGCCGTTCGGGACTTCGCGCCCGTCCGGGCCGAGGATACGCATGTCGACGCCGATAATCGGCCGGCCGGCGGCCTTGAGCCGGTCGCGGTTGCCGGTTTCGATCGCTTCGACATGCTCGCGGTGGGACATCAGCGTCAGGATCGGCGAGGTCTCGGTGAGGCCGTAGCCCTGGATCAGGTCGACGCCGTCGAAGGCCTTGAGCGTGCGCTCGACCCATTCCGCCGCCATCGGCGCGCTGCCGTAGAGGAAGGCGCGCAGGCTGGAGAGGTCGTAGCTCGACAGGTCCTCCTGCTGCAGCGTCATGATGATCATTGTCGGCGCCAGCATGGTCCAGGTCACGCCGCGGTCCTGGATTGCGCCCAGCAGTTCGGTCGGGGTGAAGGCGGGCAGGAAGGCGTGGCCGCTGCCCATCAGCGTGAAGCCCGTGCCGAGCAGGTCGGCGGAATGGAACATCGGCGCGACGTGCAGATAGATGTCGTCGGAATAGATGCCGACCGTGTGGCCGACCTGCATGCCGTTCGAGACGGCGTTGCGGTGGCTGAGCGGCACGCCCTTCGACCGGCCGGTCGTGCCGCCGGTGTAGAACAGGATCGCGGGATCGGTCTCCTGCGCCTCGTGCAGCCCGGCCGGGTCGGCCCCGGCGACCAGGGTTTCGTAATCGTGCTCCGGCCACGCGGCATCGGCATCCGCGGTTTCGTCCTGCGCCCCGGCGACCCGGATCGCCCGGTCGCGCCAGCGGGCCAGCGCCTCGTGCTCCAGCAGGCCGAGAAAGGGCGCATCGACTGCCACGACCTCCGCCCCCGCATTGTCGAGGATGTAGGCGATTTCCGGCGGCGCCAGGCGGATGTTCACCGGCGCCGGCACCGCGCCCATCCAGTAGCCGGCGTGCAGCAGTTCGAAGTTGCGGAAGGTGTTGCGCGAGAGCGTCGCGAAGGCGTCGCCGCGTTTGACGCCCAGCGCCTGCAGCCCGCCGGCTAGCCGCGCCACCCGGTCGAGATGCTCGGCCCAGGTCCAGCGCCCCTCCCGGTCGACCACCGCGGGCCGGTCGGCATAGTAGCGCCGGCATCGGTCCAGCGCCGATGACATGGTTAACATGGTTGGGTCAGCATGGTCCGGCCTGCCCCTTCGCCACCGTCACATGAACAACAACGATCCGTTCTTGCCGCCTGCCACGCGGATTCGCAAGGGGCCGGTGCGCTGCGGGAACGAGGCAGGAGACCGGCGCGGCTTCGCAGGATCGACGCGGCCGGCCTTCAGTTCGCCCTGATACCGCGGAGCCGTTCGCTGCGCCGGCGCAGCAGCTCCAGCGTCGTCAGGAGCAGGATCGAGACGCAGACCAGCAGGGTCGCCGCGGCAAGGATGGTCGGGCGGATTTCCTCTCGGATACCCGAGAACATCTTCCACGGGATGGTGCGCTGTTCCACCGACCCGACGAACAGCACCACGACGACCTCGTCGAAGGAGGTGATGAAGGCGAACAGCGCGCCCGAGACGACGCCCGGCAGGATCAGGGGCATCGTGACCTTGAAGAAGGTCTGGAACGGATTGGCGCCGAGGCTGGCCGCGGCCCGGGTCAGCGAATGGTCGAAACCGACCAGCGTGGCCGTGACCGTGATCAGGACGAAAGGGGTGCCCAGCGCGGCATGGGCGACGATGACGCCGAGATGCGTCGAGGAGATGCCGATGCGGGCGTAGAAGAAATACATGCCCGTCGCCGAAATGATCAGCGGCACGATCATCGGCGAAATCAGCAGGGCCATGAGGCCGGTCTTGAACGGCATTTCGGAGCGGCTCAGCCCGAGCGCCGCCAGGGTGCCGAGAAACGTCGAGATCAGGGTCGCGAAGATCGCGATGACCAGGCTGTTCTGGACCGCGTCCTGCCAGGACGCCTCGGTAAAGAACTCGCGATACCATTTGGTGCTGTATCCGGCCGGATCCAGCGACAGCATTTCTGGGGTAAAGGTGAAATAGGGCAGCTCGTTGAAGCTCAGCGGAACGATGACGAAGATCGGCCCGATGAGGAACACGAAAATCGCGGCGCAGATGACGCGATAGCTGTAGTGCCAGCCTTTTTCGATCGGGGATGCGTAGACGGGCGGGGGCATCGGACCGGCTCAACCCAGCTTCATGTTGTCGATGCCGACGAGGCGGTCGTAGAGCAGGTAAAGCGCCAGGACCAGCGCCAGCAAGAGCGAGCCCAGCGCTGCGGCCAGCCCCCAGTTCAGGGTCTCGCTCACATGCACGGCGATGAAATTGGAAATGAACGTGCCGGTCCGCCCGCCGACCAGCGCAGGCGTGATGTAATAGCCGATGGAAAGAATGAACACCATGATGCTGCCGGCGCCGACCCCGGAGACCGTATTGGGCATGTAGACCCTGACAAAGGCGGTAAACGGCGTCGCCCCGAGCGAGCGGGCGGCCCGCATCAGGGACGGCGGGATCGTCTTCATCACCGAGTAGAGCGGCAGGATCATGAACGGCAGCAGGATGTGGACCATCGCCACGAAGGTGCCGAACTGGTTGTGGATCAGCTGAAGCCGTCCGTCGTCCGATATCAGCCCGGTAAAGACCAGCACATCGTTCAGGACTCCTTCCGTCTGCAGCAGCGCGATCCAGGACGTCGTCCGCACCAGCAGGGACGTCCAGAACGGCAGCAGGACGAGGATCATCAGCAGGTTGCTGGTGCGCAGCGGCAGCGTGGCCAGCAGATAGGCCACCGGATAGCCGAGCAGCAGGCACAGCACGGTAATCAGCGCGCTCATCCACAAGGTGCGGAAGAACAGGATCAGGTAGATCCGGCGCTCTTCCGACTGCCAGACGACCTCGCCGCGGTCGTCCGTCTTCAGGTCGACCGAAGCCAGGAAGTATCCGCTCGTCAGCGCGCCGGCTTCCCGGCGGATGAGCCGCCAGGTGTTCAGGTCGCGCCAGCGTCCGTCGATCTCTAATATTCGTTCCTTGTAGGGCGGCCCGGCGACGCGCTTGGTTCTTCGGCCCGTCTTCCGGAACAGGCTGGTCATGCCGGGCTTTTCGTAGTTCAGCCGGCGCGCGACCCGCCCCAGCGTCCTTGCCTTGACGCCGGCCTTGATATCGAGCGTCAGGGCTTCGAAAACGGCTTCGTCGGGCAATTCCGTGCCGTTCGGATTCCAGTCCTGGATGGCGACGGCGGTGCGCGGCAGGATCGACTCGACGATCCGGTTGTCCACGCTGCGGAACAGCATGTCGCCGATCGGCAGGACGAAGGCTACGGCAATGAAGGCCAGCAGAGGGACGACCAGCAACAGCGCCCGAATCCGGCTGCGCACCAGCGCCCGCTGAAGGCTGATCTTCAGCGGCACGCCGTCTGCCGTGCGCATCACGTCATCCGGTGCATTGGGCATGCGAGCACACCGGTCGCCGGAGTGAAGCCGAAAAAAGTGCCGGTTCTACTTGGCGAGCCAGGCGTTGAACCGCTCGTCGAGTTCGGCCCGATGGTCCGCCCACCAGACATAGTCGAAGATCAGGATGGTCTTCGCGTTCTTCGGGTTGGTCGGCATATGCGGCTTCATGTCGATGCCGAGTTTCGCATGGTTACCCACTTTGGCGATGGACGAGTTGCGCGCCGGCCCGTACGAAATGAATTTCGCCTGGTCGGCCAGCCGCTGGGTGTCGGTGGCGAAGCGCAGATACTTCTTGATCGCAGCCATCTTCTTGGCGCCCTTCGGCACCACCCATCCGTCCAGATCGAAGGCCTGCCAGTCCCACAGCATCGCGATCGGCTGCTTCTTCTCGACGATGGCCGAGAACAGGCGCCCGTTATAGGCCGAGGCGATCACGACCTCGCCGTCCGCCAGGAGTTGCGGCGGCTGCGCGCCCTTGGTCCACCAGACGACATGGTCCTTGATGGTGTCGAGCTTGGCGAAGGCCCGCTTCACGCCTTCGGGCGTGGCCAGCACCTTGTAGACGTCCTTGCCGGGAACGCCGTCGGCGATCAGCGCCCACTCCAGATTGGCGATCGGCTTCTTTTCGAGCGCCCGCTTGCCGGGGAACGTCTTCAGGTCGAACACGTCGGCGATCGTGGACGGCTGCTTGCCCTTGAACGCGTCGGTCCGGTAGCCGAAGGTCGTCGAATAGACGATCTGCGGAATGAAGCAGTTGGTTCCGCCGATCGTGAGGGTGCCGGGGATGAAGTCCTTGGATGCCGGCGTGCCGTCGGGTGCGGCGGCAAGCCAGGTGTCCGGGTCGATCGGCTCGAGCAGCCCCTCGTCGCAGGCGACGATCGCGTCGGCGGCGACCATATCGATGATGTCCCAGGTCACCTTGCCCGATTCGACCTGCGCCCGCAGCTTGGCCAGTCCCTCGGCCGCCGAATCGTCGTTGATGATCTTTACGTCCGGGTTCGCCTTCATATAGGGGTTGTGGTAGGCGTTCTGCTGGCTCGCCGTGTAGGCGCCGCCCCACGACACGATGGTCAGGTCGACCGCGTGGGCGCTTCCGGCAAACAGAGCGGCTGCCGCCGCAATTGCCACAGATTTCAACGCTGGTTTCATTGGATACCTCCCTTTTCTGTATCCATTGCGACCGGACATCCCGGTCGATCCATTGCCTCCCGCAGCCCCGTTCCCTGACGATCTTCCCGTCTCGGGATTACACGGGACCCGATACGTTACCAGACGCGTCGAGCGCCCGGCAATCTTCCGCCGCCCAGCAAAGACGAACATTTGTGCCCTGGACAAGGGAAGCGTGGCGGTGCGCATTGGGCACCTTGACGATAAACTCGTCGTTTCCGGCCACCGACAGGCGGGCGCGGATGTGATCGCCGAGATAGATCAATTCCTCCACGCGGCCGCTGCAGATATTCTCCGCTTCCTCGCCGGCCGGTTCGATCGTGACCCGTTCCGGGCGCAGCGACAGGGTGGTCGGCGCACCTGCGCCATCCACGTTGACCTTGAGCGCGCGGACCGTGCCGCCGCCGTCGAGCGTCACGTCGCAGAATTGGCCGGCCTCGGATGCGACCGTGCCGCGGAGCCGGTTGTTCTCGCCGATGAACTGCGCCACGAAGGCGTTCTCGGGCTTTTCGTAGAGCACGCTGGGCGTCGCCAGTTGCTGGATGACGCCGTCGTTGAAGACTGCGATCCGGCTGGACATCGTCAGCGCTTCCGACTGGTCGTGGGTCACGTAGATCACGGTGACGCCGAGATTTTCGTGAATGTGCTTGATTTCGTATTGCATTTCCTCGCGCAGGTTCTTGTCCAGCGCGCCGAGCGGCTCGTCCATCAGGACCAGCACCGGCTCGAACACGAGCGCGCGCGCCACCGCGACGCGCTGCTGCTGTCCGCCGGAGAGCTGCGCGGGGCGCCGGTTCTCGAAGCCCGACAGGCGGACCATATCGAGCACCCGCGCGATCCTGGCCTGGATATCCGCCTTGGGAAAGCGGCGGACCTGGAGGGGAAACGCCAGATTTTCCGCCACCGTCATGTGTGGAAACAGGGCGTAGTTCTGGAACACCATGCCGATGCCGCGCCGGTGCGGCGCGACATGGTTGATCGGCCGGTCGTTGAGATAGATTTCGCCGTGCGTCGCCGGCTCGAAACCGGCCAGCATCATCAGGCAGGTCGTCTTGCCGGAGCCCGACGGCCCCAGCATGGTCAGGAACTCCCCGGTTTCGATGTCCAGGTTCAGATCCTTGATGACCAGCGTTTCCCCGTCATAGGTCTTCTGAACGCGCTCGAACCTGACAATACTGGAATTGGCCTCAACCATTCAGTCACCCGGCTCCGGACAGGCCCGCGCGCCGGCCCCGGAGGGCACGGCCATCGTCGCAACTCCGGTCATGCAATCTCAACGCCTCCCCGTTCGGGATTACGGTATCAGACATGTTCGAACGTCGGCAATGGCGCGGCCACCCGGATTCGTCACCTGCGCACGATGTTGTGTTCCGGCCGCGATGTCCGCGCCCCGGCGGCGCACGGCTGTGGAGACGTCACGATGTGTCATGAAATGTCATGAATCGTCATGATTAGGGTTTCGGACAGCCGGCCCGGCCGAAATGGACAGATCGGTCTGTATTTGCACTTTTTTCGCCACGAGGCCGCTTTTCCGGCGCAGAAACCGCCGAAATCCGCCATTCCCGCTCGGCAGCCGCGTATCGGCGACGACAAGCTATGCATAATTTCCCATACCGTTCACGTCAGACGGTGGCGCGAAAGCGGCGGTAAGGCTGGCGCAGCCGGCGGGATGCCTGAGATGCGTCATGATATGTCATGGTTCGTCATGGACCGCCTCTTTCTCCGCCCCGTCCGCCGTTCCGATCGGACACCGAAACCGCAAACCCCACCCGTCATTCCGACCGAGCGAAGCGAGTGGAGGAATCTCGACTCGTTCCCGACAACGGGAACCCGTAAGCCAGCGACGGGATTCCTCCACTACGCCGCCCCTTCGGCTCCGCTCAGGGCAGGCCCTCCGGGCGGCTCCGGTCGGAATGACGGCCTGGGTTTGCGCGCGGCCGGGATGACGATCCCGGGATGCGTCATGAAATGTCATGTTCTGTCATGGCCGGGTCCGGCGGCAGGGCCGATCTGCGCCAGCTTGATGTTCATATAATGTTCCGAACAATATTGTCAAGCCGGAACGGCAATCCACTGCCGCGCCGCGGTCGCCCCCTACTCCTCGATCGCGTCCTCTATCGTGCGCAGGCCGGGGCGCTTGCTGCTCACCAGCACGGCCATGTTGCCGGGCTTGTGCTCGTTGCGGCGCATCTTCATGTGGGCTTCGGGGATGTCCTCCCAAGCGAAGACCTCGGACATGCACGGGTCGATGCGCCGTTCTATCACCAGTCGGTTGGCCTGGGCCGCCTGCTTGAGATGGGCGAAATGGCTGCCCTGGATGCGCTTTTGGTGCATCCAGACATAGCGCGCGTCGAAGGTGATGTTGTAGCCCGTGGTGCCGGCGCAGAAGACGACCATGCCGCCGCGTTTCACCACGAAGGTCGAGACCGGGAAGGTCGCCTCGCCCGGATGCTCGAAGACGAAATCGACATTGTTGCCCTTGCCGGTGATGTCCCAGATCGCCTTGCCGAACTTGCGGACCTCGCCGAACCAGGCGCGGTAGGCGTCGGTGCCGACCTCGGGCAGCTGGCCCCAGCAGTCGAACTCCTTGCGGTTGATGACGCCGCGCGCGCCCAGCGACATGACGAACTCGCGCTTGTCCTCGTCCGAGATCACGCCGATCGCGTTGGCCCCGGTCGCGGCGCAGAGCTGCACGGCGAAGGAGCCGAGGCCGCCCGAGGCGCCCCAGACCAGCACGTTGTGGCCGGGCCGCAATATGTGCGGCCGGTGGCCGAACAGCATCCGCCAGGTCGTCGCCAGGGTGAGCGTGTAGCAGGCGCTCTCCTCCCAGGTCAGGTGCTTCGGCCGGTGCATGAGCTGCTGGGCCTGGACGCAGGTGAACTGGGCGAAGGAGCCGTCCGGCGTCTCGTAGCCCCAGATGCGCTGGGAGGTCGAGAACATCGGGTCGCCGCCGTTGCATTCCTCGTCGTCGCCGTCGTCCTGGTTGCAGTGGATGACGACCTCGTCGCCGACCTTCCAGTTGCGCACCTTCTCGCCGACCGCCCAGACGATGCCGCTAGCGTCGGACCCGGCGATGTGGAACGGCGCCTTGTGGATGTCGAAGGGCGAGACCGGCGTGCCGAGCGAGGCCCAGATGCCGTTGTAGTTGACGCCGGCGGCCATGACGAAGACCAGCACCTCGCGGCTGTCCGGCTCCGGGATGTCGACGACCTCGACCTGCATCGCCGTCTCCGGCTCGCCGTGCCGCTCGCGTCGGATCGCCCAGGCGTACATCTGCTTCGGCACATGGCCGAGCGGCGGAATCTCGCCGACCTCGTAGAGATCCTTCTTCTCGCCGCGCAGCAGCGGGTTGGCCGGTTCCTGGTGCTCGGCCAGTTCGACCACGGGAGAGGCTCCGCTCATGGCATTGTCTCCTGGAATCTGCGGCCCGCCAAACTGGGTCCGGGCCGCGCGCCGGGGCGGTAGTCATACGACTCCCGGGATTATGTTGCAATGCAAAAAAGACATAAAATTGCGCAAAACGCCCGTATTTTTGGTCAATATTTCGTGACACTGTGTCCCATGTAATATATGTGCGGAAACGGCCGTTTCGCCGCTTGCGTCCGCCGGCCGCGCCGGCGCAGTCTTGATGCAGTGCGGCGAAAGCCCCGCCCGCCGGATTCAGCCGATGAACGACACAGCACCGACCGACCGGAAAGACGCGGACCGCCCCCAAAGGGACCGTCCCTGGATCATGCGGACCTATTCGGGCCACTCCTCGGCCGCGGCGTCGAACGCGCTGTACCGGACCAACCTGGCCAAGGGGCAGACCGGCCTGTCGGTCGCCTTCGACCTGCCGACCCAGACCGGCTACGACGCCGACGATCCGCTGGCGCGCGGCGAGGTCGGCAAGGTCGGCGTGCCGGTGTCCCATCTCGGCGACATGGAAACCCTGTTCCGCGATATCCCGCTCGCCCGGATGAACACGTCGATGACGATCAACGCGACGGCGCCCTGGCTGCTCGCCCTCTATATCGCGGCGGCCGAGCGGCAGGGCGCGACGCGGGCGGAGCTGACCGGCACGACGCAGAACGACATCGTCAAGGAATATCTCTCCCGCGGCACCTACATCTTTCCGCCCGAACCCTCGATGCGGCTGACCGCCGACGTGATCGCCTTCACCTGCCGCGAGGCGCCGAAATGGAACCCGGTCAACGTCTGCAGCTACCATCTGCAGGAGGCCGGGGCGACGCCGGTGCAGGAGCTGGCCTACGCGCTCGCCACCGCCGTCGCGGTGCTCGACCGGGTGCGCGATGCGGTGCCGGCGGCGGATTTTCCCGCCGCGGTCGGCCGGATCAGCTTCTTCGTCAACGCCGGGCTGCGCTTCGTCACCGAAATCTGCAAGATGCGCGCCTTCACCGAGCTGTGGGACGAAATCTGCGAGGCGCGCTACGGCGTCGAGGATCCGAAGCTGCGCCGCTTCCGCTATGGCGTCCAGGTCAATTCCCTCGGCCTGACCGAGCAGCAGCCGGAGAACAATGTCTACCGCATCCTGCTCGAGGCGCTCGCCGTCACACTGTCGAAAGGGGCGCGGGCGCGGGCGGTGCAGCTGCCGGCCTGGAACGAGGCGCTCGGCCTGCCCCGGCCGTGGGACCAGCAATGGTCGCTGCGCCTGCAGCAGATCCTCGCCTACGAAACCGACCTGCTGGAGTACGGCGACATATTCGACGGCTCGGCCGAGATCGCCGGCAAGGTCGCCGAACTGAAACGCGAGGCGGCGGCGGAGATGGCGCGGATCGAGGCGATGGGCGGTGCGGTGGCCGCGGTCGAGTCCGGCTACATGAAGCAGCGGCTCGTCGCCTCCAACGCCCGCCGGGTCGCGGCGATCGAGGCCGGCGAGCAGACCGTCGTCGGCGTCAACCGCTGGACCGAGAGTGCGCCGTCGCCGCTCACCGAAGGCGCCGGGGACGAGAGCGGGGAAGGCAACGGCGACGGCGGCTTCCTCGCCGTCGATCCGGCGGCCGAGGCGGCGCAGATCGAAAATTTGGCTGAATGGCGCGCGGCGCGGGACGAGGCGGCGGCACAGGCGGCAATCGCCGATCTGGAGCGCGTCGTCCGCGAGGGCGGCAACGTCATGGAACCGTCGATCGCCTGCGCCCATGCCGGCGTCACCACTGGCGAATGGGGCGGGGCGCTGCGCGGCATCTTCGGGCTTTACCGCGCGCCCACCGGCGTCGGCGCGGCCCCGGCGGTGCGGCCGGCCTCGGACGATGGCGCTGCCGCGTTGGACGCCGTGCGCGGCCGGGTCAAGGCCCTGTCCCGGCGGCTCGGCCGGCGGCCCAAGATGCTGGTCGGCAAGCCGGGGCTGGACGGCCATTCCAACGGCGCCGAGCAGATCGCCGTCAAGGCGCGGGACTGCGGCATCGAGGTGGTCTACGAGGGCATCCGCCTGACCCCGGCGCAGATCGCCAACGCCGCCTCGCAGGAGGACGTGCACATCGTCGGCCTGTCGATCCTGTCGGGCAGCCACGCCGCGCTGGTCGGCGATGTCGTGGCGCAGCTGGCGGACCAGGGCCTGGGCGACGTGCCGGTCGTCGTCGGCGGCATCATCCCGCCGGCCGACGCGCAGGCGCTGAAGGCCGCCGGCGTCGCCGCCGTCTACACGCCGAAGGATTTCGACCTGACGGCCATTATCGGCGAGATCGTCGGGATCGTGGAACGGGGGACGCGGGCGGCGGCGTAGGGGGTGGCCTGAACCGCTTGCACAGACCTCAAACGGGTCTTGCCCCGGATTAATTGTTTCCTTACATTCGGTTTGTAAGGAGAAAGCCATGCTCGCGAAGCTCACCGCCAAGAACCAGTTGACGCTGCCCAAGGCCGCGATCGCCGCCGTGGACGCCGCCGACTATTTCGATGTGGCCACCGAGAACGGCCGCATCGTGCTCACGCCGGTGCGCGTCAACCGTGCAGGGGCCGTTCGCGCCAAGCTCGCCGAACTCGGGATTTCGGAGACCGACGTAGCCGACGCCGTTGCCTGGGCTCGATCGGGGGCTCGATCGGGGGCTCGATCGGGGGCTCGATCGGGCGCGCGGTCGGGGACGCACTCCGGCGAATGACGCCGCCGCGCCTGGTCCTCGATACCAACGTTCTTGTCTCGGCGCTTCTGTTTCATTCCGGCCGGCTGTCGTGGTTGCGCGGCGCATGGAACTCCGGACGCATCCGCCCGCTTGCCGGCCGCGAGACGACGGCAGAACTGATCCGCGTGCTCGGCTATCCGAAATTCGGGTTGAGCGACGCCGACCGGCAGGACATCCTCGAAGACTATCTGCCCTTCTGCGAAACCGTGACCGTCCCGGATCCGCCGGCCGCGGTTCCCGAATGCCGCGATCCCTTCGACCGGCCGTTCCTGGAACTGGCGCTCGCCGGCAACGCCGATGCGCTTGTCACCGGCGATGCCGACCTGCAAGCGCTGGCGGATGTCTTCACCGTGCCCATCCTGACCCCGGCCGGCCTCAAGCGGCAGTTGCCCGGCAATGGATACACAGGCACATGAGGCGACTGTTCCCTTGCCGATAAAATCAATTGCCGCAATCCGAACTACGGAGACAAGACTTTGACCCCCACCTTCACCACCCGCTCCGACATCCGCATCGTCGGCCTGGCGCAGCCGTTCCGGCGGGGCGGGGAGTTGGACGGGCCGGAGGTATGGCGGCGGTTCCGGCCGTATATCGGGCGGATTCCGAACCGGGTCGGGTCGCACACCCTGGGGCTGAACGAAGTCGTCGACATGGCGGCCGGCGAGCTGGTCTATGCGCCGGCGGTGGAAGTGAGCGGCTTCGGCGGTCTGCCGGACGACCTCGCCGGCCCCGATAAACTGGTCACGAAAACGCTCGAAGGCGGGCGCTTCGCGGTGTTCGCCGTGCCGCTATCCGGCGGCGATATCGGCGCCGAATTCCGCAGCGCGTACGATTTCATCTACGGCCAGTGGGCGGAGCAGGACGATGTCCGCCTGCGGGCATACTATGATTTCGAATATTACGACGCGCGTTTCGACCCGGAAACGCTCAGCGGCGAGGCCTCGATCTGGGTGCCGGTGACGTAACGCGACGTGCCGGCGGCGGGCCGGCCAAATTCCTGCGAGAAGTTCCCGCTAACGTTGGCTGAATTTCAATAAAATTAATTAATTTCAATTCCTTGCGTGCCGCCTGTATGGAGCCGGCATGCGTGTCGAACCGACCCCCGAAGACCGCTTGGCCCGGCCCGGAACTGCGATCCCCGGCCCGGCAGGCGCGTTGCAGGAGCGGCCGATACCGTTCCCTGTCGTTCGGCCCGCGACCCGCAATCCGGACCGGGAACCCTGACCTTGGACATCACATTCGCAACCCGCGGCGACCTCATCGCCGTTGGACTGGCACAACCGTTCCGCCGGGGCGAGGGGCTGGACGGACCGGCGGTCTGGCGGCGCTTCGCGCCGTATATCGGGCAAATTCCCGACCGCATCGGCCTTCATACCCTCGGCATCAACGAAGTGGTGGACATGGCGGCCGGCGACCTGATCTACGCGCCGGCCGTCGAGGTCAGCCAGATCGGCAACCTGCCGGACGCCTTGTTCGGTCGGGAAAAACCGTATTGGAAGGTGCTGGAAGGCGGCCGGTTCGCGATCTTCACCGTCCGGCTCGCCGGCGGCGACGTCGCCGCCGAATTCCGCAACGCCTACGACCATATCTACGGGACCTGGGTGCCGGAGAGCGGCGCCGAACTGCGGGCCTGGTACGATTTCGAATACTACGACGACCGTTTCGACCCGGAGACCTTCACCGGCGACGTCTCGATCTGGGTGCCGGTGCGGTAGCGATCGGAGCGCGTCCCTCGATACGGCCCCTGCGGGGCCTACTCGGGATGAGGCGTTGGTATGGTTTTCTTCTCCCCTTCACCCTCACCCTGAGTAGCCCCGGCCCCCGGCCGGGGCGTATCGAAGGGCCGCGGCTACTTCCCGCCGAGCGCCCGGTAGATTCGCCGGGCGGCCCGGCCGGTGACGGGCAGGCCGAAATCGCGCTCGGCCTCGCGGATCGCGGCGCGGCTCTTCGGGCCGATCTTGCCGTCCGGTTCGCCGGGGTTATAGCCTTTGGCGATCAGCAGTTCCTGGAGCCGCTTGCGCTCGATGCGCGACAGGCCGGGGTCGTCGGTCGGCCAGGCCGCGCGGAACCGGCCGCGCCCGGCGAGGCGGTCGGCGAGGTGCGCCACCGCCAGCGCGTACGATTCTGCGTGGTTGTACGCGTACAGCGCGTCGAAGTTGCGGAAGGTCAGGAAAGCCGGGCCGTCCGCGCCGGCCGGGCGCAGCAGTCCGGCGCGCAGCTTGCCCTTGAGGCGCCGCTTGTCCATCCGCTTGGCACCCCGCGCTGCCCACTCGTCCAGCGACGCCTTGCGCTTCCGCCCTTCCGGGCCGCGATAATTGCCGGGAACGCGTACTTCGATGATGCGCGGCACCCCGGTGCGCCAGCCGGCGCGGCGCAGATAGTTGGCGGCCGAGCCGAGCGCGTCGGGCACAGAACTCACCAGGTCCTTGCGGCCATCGCCGTCGAAATCGACCGCCAGGCGCCGGTAGGTCGACGGCATGAACTGGGTCTGGCCGAACGCGCCGGCCCAGGAGCCGTAAAGCTTGGCGAGCGGCAGGTCTCCGGCATCGACGATCCTCAGCGCCGCCAGCAATTCCCGCCGCCAGAAGGCTTCGCGCCGGCCGCCGCGGCAGGTCAGGGTCGCGAGCGCATGGGGCAGGAAGTTCCGGCCCGCGGTCTTGCCGTAGTCGGTCTCGACGCCCCAGATCGCGGCGATGACGTGGCGGTTCACGCCGAAGCGCTTCTCCGCCCGGCGCAGCGCGGCGGCGTGCCGGCGCATTGCCGCCTTGCCCTCGCGGACCCGCTGGTCGTCGACCACGAAGGCCAGGTAGTCCCAGATCGGGATGCGGCGTTCCGGCTGCACCGTCGACAGGCGCAGCACCCGCGCGTCCGGTTCGGCAATGTCGAGCGCCCTGCGCACCACCGACTTCCGGATGCCGGCCTTGCCGGCGGCCCGCTTCAGGCCGTCGACGCAGGCCGGGAAACCGGCGGCATGGCCCGGCGCAGCAATCGCGAAGGTAAGCGAGGCGGCAAGCGCTGCCGTAAGGATATGGCGCATCAGGGCGAGCCTTCCAGGCGGTCCGCCTGCTCATATCGCAGGAAATCGGATTGTGGACCAGAGTCAGCGCGCCCCGGCATCGCTTTCCTGTTATCCGCCGTTGCCGTCCGGCCCGCTTGTCCGCTAGAGACTCCATCATGGTTGCGCTCTTCCGGAGGCGCGCGCACCATGCCGCGCGCCATGTCAGCCGCTGTTCGCCCGTTGCCGCCGCCCTGTTCGCCCTTGTCCCAGTTCTTTTCGGGGCCGGGGCCGGGTCCGGCCCTGCGGCGGCGGAATCCGGGCGGCCGCCTTCCTGCGCGGACGGCGCGACGGGCATGACCGCAACCGGGGACGGGATCGCCTTCCGTGGCGGGGCGGAGGCTTCGGAGCTCATTACCGTCGCGGCGGTCGGCGACGTGCTGTTGCACGATGCGGTGCAGAAGTTCGCCGCGACGCGGAAAGACGGCTATCTCAGCCTGTTCCGCCCGGTCGCCGACCTGATCCTGGGCGCCGATATCGCCTTCGCCAACCTGGAGGGCCCCGCCGCGGCCGGGATCACCAAGACCGGGCGCACGACCGCCCCGCCGGACCGGCTTTGGGATGGCTGGGTCTACAGCGGCTATCCGATGTTCAACTATCACCCGTCGGTGCTGGGCGCGCTGAAGAAGGCGGGTTTCGACGTTCTGCTGACCGCCAACAACCATGCGCTCGACCGCTACGCCGTCGGCGCCGACCGGACGATCGACGCCATCGCGGCGGCAGGGCTGAAACACACCGGCACGCGCAAGCGGGGCGGGGACGGTCAGCCCTGGTATGCGGTTTCGGAGACCGACAGGTCGGACCGGACGCGGCGGATCGCCTGGCTCGGCTGCACCTACGGCACCAACGGCATCCCGGACCGGGACGGCCAGGTGCTGCGCTGCTACCGCGACCGGGCACGGGTGCTCGGCATCATCGCGGGACTCGCCCGGCGCGACGATATCGACGCCGTGATCCTTGCGCCGCACTGGGGCGCCGAATACGAACACGAGCCCGAGCCGCGCCAGCGTGCGCTTGCCGCTGCCGCCATCGAGGCCGGCGCCGCCGCCGTGATCGGCACCCATCCCCATGTCATGCAGCCGGTCGAGAAGCATGTCGCGAAGGACGGCCGCGAAGGCCTGATCGCCTATTCGCTCGGCAACTTCGTCTCCAACCAGATCAGCCTGGCGCGGCGCAGCTCGCTGATCCTGCTGCTCGGCCTCGCGCCGGACTCGCGGCCGGCTTCGGCGGGCAAGCTGCGGGTCGCCGCCTTCGGCTGGATCCCGATTTGGGTGCGCAACCGGGACGGCCGGATGCAGGTCGAGGCCATCGACCGGGCCGGGCCCGAGGCGCAGCGCCATCTCGACCATCTGAACGGGCACCTGCCGCCGGCCAACCGGTTGCCGGCAAGCCCGGCTTACTGGCGGCAAAATGCCTGCGGCCCGGCCCATCGACAGGACCGGGTGCCAGAAGAATATTGAAGAGAATGTTGAGGCGGCGCCCGGCCGAGTGCGGCCCGGCGCGCCAGCGCGATCGGAAACGCCCTGCGATGAACGAGATGTCCCGCCCCGCAGCCGACAGTGGCCTGCTTCCCGATCTGCTGTCCCTGTGCCGCGACGCGCTCGAGGCCGCCGAGGCGCTGAAGGACACGGCGCGCCGCGCTGTCGCCGGTCTGGTGGCCCCCGGCGGGAAGGTCGATCCGGCCTTGCTGGAGCGGCAGCAGTTCGCCGCCCACGGCCTGGCCTGGTTCAACACCTATGTCGCAGCGCTGGAGCAAACGCTGGCCTGGGCCGAACGGCTCGACGCCGCCGGGCGGCTCGGCGAAACCGAACGGCTCATCCTCCAGGCCGGCTTCGGCGAATATCTTGCCCAGCTTAAGGGCGGCATTGCGATCAGCCAGGGCGAGGTGCTGCGCCCGGCCGACATGGGCGTGCCCGAGACAGCGATCGCAGCCTTCGGGATACCGGCAGTGCGGACGCTGATCGGAAACGGCAACAGCGACGCGGCCCGGATGCGCCTCGTAGCCCTGATCGCCGATACGGGCTTCGGCGACGACGGGCTGGACGACGAGATGCTGGCTATGATCCGCGACCAGTTCCGCCGCTTCACCGACGAGAAGATCGCGCCCCACGCCCATGGCTGGCATGTCGAGGACGTGCTGATCCCGATGGACGTGGTCAACGAACTGGCGGATTTGGGCGTGTTCGGCCTGACGATCCCGGAGGACTTCGGCGGCCTCGGCCTCGGCAAGGTCGCCATGTGCATCGTCACAGAGGAACTGTCGCGCGGCTATATCGGCGTCGGTTCGCTGGGCACCCGCTCGGAGATCGCCGGCGAGTTGATCCGGCTGGCCGGCACGCCCGCCCAGCGCGACGAATGGCTGCCGAAAATCGCCTCGGGGGCGGTGCTGCCGACCGCCGTGTTCACCGAGCCCAACACCGGCTCCGACCTCGCCAGCCTGCGCACCCGTGCGGTCCGCGACGGCGACGTCTACCGCGTCACCGGCAACAAGACCTGGATCACCCACGCGGCGCGCACCGACATGATGACCCTGCTGGCGCGCACCGACCCGGACCGGCCGGGCTATCGCGGGCTTTCCATGTTCATCGCGCCCAAGCCGCGCGGCACCGATGCCGAGCCCTTCCCGGCGCCGGGCATGTCGGGCGGGGAGATCCACGTCCTCGGCTACCGCGGCATGAAGGAATACGAGATCGGCTTCGACGGTTTCGAGGTGCCGGCGGATTGCCTGCTCGGCGCGGCCGAGGGCGAGGGCTTCAAGCAGCTCATGGCGACCTTCGAGAGCGCGCGCATCCAGACCGCGGCGCGCGCCGTCGGCGTCGCCCGGAACGCCATGGAGCTCGGCCTCGCCTATGGCCGGGAGCGTATGCAGTTCGGCAAGGCGATCTACGAATTCCCGCGGGTTGCCGGCAAGATCGCTTGGATGGCGGTCGAGACCATGATGGTGCGCCAGCTCACCTGGTTCGCCGCGCGCCAGAAGGATAGCGGCCGGCGCTGCGATATCGAGGCCGGCATGGCCAAGCTGCTCGCCGCCCGGGTCGCCTGGGCGAATGCCGACAATGCGCTGCAGGTCCACGGCGGCAACGGCTATGCCCAGGAATACGAAATCAGCCGCGTGCTGTGCGACGCCCGCATCCTCAACATTTTCGAAGGCGCCGCCGAAATCCAGGCCCACATCATCGCCCGGGGTTTGATCGAGCGGCGGAATTAGGAGATTACTGTATGGCAAGAGTAGAGATCGGATACTTGATCTAGTGATGCCATGGAAGAGCTAATTGCGACCATAAAGGCTCGACTCGCGGCTGATGCCTATCCGAACGAGGCGGCGGTTTCGCTGGGAATCGTAATGCCAATTCTTCGGGCACTTGGGTGGGATGACGCTGACCCGTCGCAAATTGTACCTGAATATGGAAGCGAGAGACGACGGGTTGACTACGCTTTGTGGGGAACCGGGAGAAGGCCATTTATATTCATCGAAGTTAAAGCGGTTGGACGTGGCGGCGATGGCGACCGCCAACTTTTCGAATATGCCTTCCATCAAGGCATCCCACTATGCCTCCTTACGGATGGACGTGAATGGCATTTTTACTTGCCCAGTGGACAAGGAAGTTATGAGGAGCGCCGATTTTATCGCCTTAACTTAGCTGAACGAAACGCAATTGATAGTTGGAAAATTTTGGTCCGATACTTAGAGAGATCAAGAGTGGTTTCCGGCAACGCCCTTGATGCAGCGACGCAGGATTATCGCGATCTTTCCGCTCAATGGGAAGCGGCACGTAGTATTCCAGACGCATGGGAAAAGCTCGTTTCCGAACCCGAAGAACTTCTCGTTGAATTGTTAAGGGATCAGACTGAAACAATTTCGGGTAGTATTCCAAAAAGTGACGATGTACTAAACTTTCTACGTTGTCTACAACCAAGGGAGGCTGGCAATCAAAAGAGTATTCGGGCACCAGTTGAAAGTGCAGCGCCCAAAGAGGCGACAGTGAAAGGTGCGACAGACGTTGCCGACAAGACGATTGATTCTCAATCGGGTAGAATTGTCGAATATCGGTTATTTGGTGAAACGTTCCAGGCAAAAAATGCGGCATCTGCTCTTATAGAAATATTAGAGAAAGTATCAAAAAGATATCCCTCTAAATTAGAGGCATTAGCTCTTGCTGCACGTGGAAGAACACGCAATCATATTGCCCGGTCTATAGAAGAGATATACCCTGGGCGCCCGGATTTAGCTCGATGCGCTGAATTTGCGCCGGGCTGGTTCATAGGACTTAATATATCCAATAGAGATAAACTCAGAATTTTGCGGAAGGCGTGTGAAGTTACTGATATGCGTTTTGGTCGCGATCTCATCATTGAGCTACCAAACGCGAAATAAGCATTCGCCACGCACTAATCACTTCTACTTCTGGAATGCTACGAACGAAGTTTACTTGCGCTAAGTATTGTTCCTAAGGTTGTCTCATCTGACTGCCATTCAGGTGGTCGAATGAGCATCTAATCCACCACGCCCATGCCGATGACGTTGTAGCCGCAATCGACATGATGGACCTCGCCGCTGACCCCGGCGCTGAGCGGCGAGATCAGGTAGAGGCCGGTGTTGCCGACCTCCTCCAGCGTCGGGTTGCGGCGGAGCGCAGCGTTGCGCTCGACCCACTGGTAGAGATAGCGCGCGTCGCCGACGCCGGCGCCGGCAAGCGTGCGCATCGGGCCGGCGGAGAGCGCGTTCACCCGGATGCCGGCGCCGCCCAGGTCGTTGGCGAGATAGCGCACGCTGGCCTCCAGCGCCGCCTTGGCGACGCCCATGACGTTGTAGGAGCGGAAGACGCGGTTCGAGCCGTCGAAGGTCAGCGTGAGCAGCGCGCCGCCCCCATCGCCGCCCCCATCGCCGCCGCCGTCGCCGCTGGCCGTCATCAGCGGCTCGGCCCGGCGCGCCAGGTCGGTGAAGGAATAGGCGCTGATCTCCAGCGTCTGGCGGAAATTGTCCCGGCTGGTGTCGATATAGCGGCCGGCCAGCTCCTGCCGGTCGGAAAATGCCAGCGAGTGGACGGCGAAATCGAGCCCGCCCCACAGGCTGCCGATCCGGTCGAACAGCGCGTCCATGGCCGCCGGGTCGGCGACGTCGGCCGGCATGACGATGGGCGAGCCGGTGCTCTCGCACAGCGGCGCGGCGCGGCGCGCGATCGCCTCGATATCCTGATAGGTGAAGGCGATCTCGGCGCCCTGGGACACGGCGGCCCGTGCGATGCCCCAGGCGAGCGAGCGCTCGTTGGCCACGCCCATGACCAGCCCGCGCCGGCCGGCCATCAGGTCGCCGGTCCTCTCGATCCTGTCCGCAGCGCCTTGCGGCATGCCCCGAATCCCTTTCCCGGACGGAAGCCCCCGACGGGATTCCACGACGGAAATCCAGCGCGGTTAAACCACGAATGGGCCGGAGGCGGAAGCCGCCCGTCGGCGTGGAAAGTCCCCCGGGCCGGCCGGAATGGACCGGCGGACGATAATTCCCCGATCTTGATTCAGGTCATTCGGATTCTTCCGCGAATGTGGCATGCGCTCAAGGAGCTGAATGGGGGGCAAACAGGATGTTGGCGATAGCAATCGAGACAGTGTCCGCCTTGATCGAGCGGGTCGAGGCCTTCGATGCCGGCCTGGACGAAACGGACAAGGCGGATGAGGCCAGTTCCGGGCGCAGGTTCGATCGCCTTGACGATTTCGACGACGAAATCGAACCCGAGGACGATCCTGCACATCGCGAACTGGTGGACTTCATCGACACGCTGAACCTGGACGAGCAGATCGAACTCGTGGCGCTCGCATGGCTCGGCCGGGGCACCTTCGACAGCACGGAATGGGAGGAAGCGCTCCGGGAAGCGCGCAACGGCCATACCAATCACACCGGCGATTATCTCGTCGGCATTCCGCTGCTCGGAACCTACCTGGAAGAAGGCCTCAGCCAGCTCGACCTGCGCTATCACTGAGCAGCCGGGAAGCGGCGGCGCGCGGCCATTCCCAATCCGCCGTGCCGTCCGGTTCCGGTCCTGGGCAACCTGCGGACGCTAGCCGTGGACGCTGGGCGCCGGCGACGGTACCGTCAGGTGACGCCTGCCGGCAGCATGCCGGAAGTAAATCCGGAGAGCCCGCCATGACATCGAGCAGCAGACGGTCCGGAGTCACGCTCGGCCGCCCGTTTGTCG
>JAPPLJ010000027.1 GCA_028819475.1 Rhodospirillaceae bacterium | reverse complement strand
GGCTCCCTGTCGCCGAAAGGTTGCGGTCCGTTCCGTGGACAGAGCCCGCCAGGGATCGTCAGGGGTTGGACCCGGCGCGCTTCCCCCGCGATTCTTACCCGTCCCGTCCCCGCAATCAGCAAGCCGCCAAAAACCCTGCCGTGCCCAAGCGTTCGTCCGGTCCCAACGGTAGCATTCTGCCTTCGAGACCCTCGGATTCTGGGTCTGAAGGTCCCGGCCGCTTCTCCAAGTCCCTCGCGTTAGCCCAAAGTGCTCCTACGAACTTGCAGCAGGCACCCAAGCGACGTACATCGTGCTACGGAAGGAGATTGGCACCATGGCCTCCACCAACACGACCCATAGTGAGCGCATTAACTTGCGGCTCAGCCAAACCGCGAAGCGGCAGATCGAACACGCCGCCTCCGTTGAGGGCAAGACCGTGAGCGCCTTCATCGTGTCCAGCGCCCTCGAAACCGCCGAGAAGACTATCGAAAGGCATGAGACCGTGGCGCTCGCTCGCGAGGACGCGACGCGCTTCTTCGATGCCCTCGCCGATCCACCACCGCCCAACGACCGGCTCATCGCCGCTCTGGAGGAGCACGCCCGGCGCGTCGTTTCGCGTTGACCGGTCCCGATACTCCGATCATCGGGCCGCTGGAAAGACGGCACGACCGGACGGCTTTTTCCTGCGGCCTTCTCGAACTGGACCGCTACCTGGCACGGCAGGCGGGACAGGATCTCCGGCGCCGGATCGCGAGGGTCTTCGTCTGCACCTCCGGCGATGCCGACGTCGTGCTCGGCTTCTATACGTTGAGCGCGGTGTCGGTCGATCTGTCCTCGCTTCCCGAAGAGCTCTCGCGCAAGCTGCCGCGTCACCCGGTGCCCTGCGCTCTGGTCGGCCGGCTGGCGGTGGATCGGTCGGCGCAGGGGCAGGGGCTGGGACGCATGCTGCTCGCCGATGCGATGAAGCGCGTTGTCGCGGTCGGCGAAACCGCGGCGATGCATGCCTTGGTCGTAGATGCCGCGAACGACGACGCGAAGCGATTCTACGAAGGATTCGGCTTCGTCCCGCTTACCGACGGTCGGATGCGCCTGTTCCTACCGCTCGGGCAGGCCGCCTTGCGAGGCTCGAAAGTATGAGTGAGCGCGACTTGGCCACGAACTGCCCGGCGCAACGCCAGTCGCACTGAGCTTTTTCATTGGCTGTGGACGGGTTAGATCTCAAGCTTTTGCCCCATTCGCGCTGTGTTCCACTACATCCCTGACCGATGGAACAGACCTTTAGACGCACAGTTTCACCAACTCGAGGAAAATCTAATGAATGGCGAGAAAGCGACTCTCACCCACGAAGGACGCCAAGCGGTACGCAGTTACATGCTGCAACTCGTAGCCGTCCCGGCCGTTCTCGCCACAATCGGTTCTTTCGCGCTCGGCTACTTCGTAAACGAAATCGCCACGAAGAGCGCGTATCTAGATGCTTATGACAAGTACACTAGGGCCGTTGAGGATAGCCGTGGTAGGCTCACCAACCTTGTCGTGGATGCAACTCATGGAACAAAGGAGGTCGAGCGCCTAAAAGAAGTTTCCGTGGCTGAGATGAAGAGTCTGCGGAACATACTCGATCAGGCCAGAAAAATGCACGGAGATATGGAAATGATCCACGCAAACGCGAAGGTTGTCTACTCGGCTGACGCGTTCGCAAGCTTGGGTTCACAGGCGTTCGAGGCGCTGGCGCAGGACGACAATTTCGTGAGCGCGGTCACGAAAGAAACGAACGTCGAGCTAAGAAACCTCTCCGCAGCCTTGAGGCACGCAGGCGACGATTGGGGGCCTGTAAGAGGCCAGCGCGGCTACGGCTTTAAACCATGGAAGCACACGGACAGGTCGGTCAGCTGCTCAAACGGCTCCTACGTGACAGGCATAAAGGTCCGGTACAGCGGCACCTGCCTGAACCAATGTGACGCAGACGGAGGAATTGTGCGGGAGATACTACTCACCTGCCATTCCGTTTTCGACTGACTAGGCACCTCCGCCGATTTCTCCTACGACTTGGCGGCGAGAAACCGGCTACCACCGAATGTAGGATTCGACACCGAACCGATTCGACCCCAGCCGTTTCCGCTAGCTCATGGCGGTGATCCGCTGGCAAAATTCGCCACGCCGTGCCAGCTCTTCTGTTCGGGTTCGGCCCTCGCTCCGAATATGATCGATGCTTAACTGCGGGATATAATGTAGAGATTCAAGACAAATTGCCGGTGCGCTGAAACCCGTGCGGTGTGTATATCCCGTGCCGGCATGCTAATGACAAGGCTCCTTCCTGTGGATCCTCGACATCGCGCCATTCGCCCTTGTCTTGGATCTGAAGCTTAAGGGAAGCTCCGCTTGGGAAATTATGGCTCTCGGACCACGACGTTACGCGCTCCATCACTTCAACTTGAACATCTTGGTTTGGATGCGGAGGATGCATGGTCACATGACCGAAAAACGCGGTATCGGTGGTCATAACGGAATGGTGACTAAGCAAATTGACGGCCCTCTGCGTCCACTTCAAAGCATCGTCGAGCGCCATCTGTGGATCAGGCTTGCGCCTGTTACTTGCAGGATTCTGCACATGCTGAATTTGATTCACGAAGTTCCATGCTGTGAGCCATTGTTCCTGCGTGAGCGCATCAGAATCCTGGACTGTCGGAGCGATTTTGATGTAGGGTCCACCCCTATCCGGATTGGGAGATGGGTAGAACTTCGGGTCCACCATCTTGACTAGCTCGCTGGCCTTCTTGTTTTGCCATCGGCGTGCCGAGACCCTTTTCCCGTAGACTGGTATTTGGATCTCCAGGCACCCGTATACGATCCGTTCCAAGATTCGCTTGAGGCAAGGAACAATGTCGTCAAGGCGGTCCTCTGTGGACATCTGCGATGTGGCTACCTGGACGATCTTTCTCACATCCCGCTTGGTTCTGGCGAGGGTTCTGGCGTAAGAATGAAATTCGCGTCGGATCCCTCGTTTGGCAGCCATTTACCTCTCCTTCCTCCCAATTTCGCAACCCCGGCTCGGCCCTTGCGCACGGTAGGCTCGCATCGCTGGAGTTTCTGCTGGCGATCTGGCGATCATCTGGCTACATGGGACCGTTCGGCACTGTCAATCCGAGTCAGCTTGCTTGTTGCCGACAGAGAGGAGTTTGCGCTCTTGATAAGGCTGGCGGGGCCTCAGACGCCTCCGGTTCTGGGCCAACCTCATTGCGGCATTTATGGGTCCTGGTGCATGGCTGCGTGATAAGCAGTGCCCCGGCGGCCCGGTTGCCGAATCTGGTGCTGCAAGCTATTGTGACTACATTGGTGCGGGAGGAAGTCATGCGAACGGTACAGCTGCGCGAGGCCAAAGCCACGCTGTCGGCCCTGGTGGAAAGTGTTGCCAAGGGCGACACCGCTGTCATCACCCGTCGCGGACAACCCAGGGCGGTCCTTGTTGGCCTCGACGAATGGAATCGCCTTAGCCAGATCCCATCGTTCGGCCGCCTCCTCGCTGCCTCGGGGCTTGAAGAGGGCGATGTCCTACCGCGCGACACGAGCCCGGTGCGCGACGCCGAACTGTAGGGCCCGCCTTGTATCTGGTGGACACGAATGTCCTCTCGATGGGCGCTCCCGGCCGGCGCGAAGGCGCGGCCGCCCTGGCCGATTGGCTGGACGTGCGTTCCGACGAGCTGTTCCTGTCGACCGTCACGGTGACCGAAATCGCCGACGGCATTGCCAAGCTGAGACGAATCGGCGCCCTCGCGCGGGCCGATCACCTCGACGACTGGCTCGATGTGGTTCTCCATCTTTACGGGGACAGGGTGATACCGTTCGACGTTCCCGCGGCCCGCCACGCCGGCCTGCTCATGGACCGGGCGCGCGCCACCGGTCAGGCGCCGGGCTTTGCCGACCTCGCTATAGCGGCGACGGCGGGTGTCCACGAGCTTACGGTTCTTACCCGGAACATCCGGCACTTCGCACCGCTCGACATCCGCGTGATCGATCCGTTCGAGTCGCTGCCCGATTGATCCGGACGGCCGACTATCCCGGATGCTTCGCAAGCAGGTCTCCATTTCGGCATCCCGTGGCCGCGGGCATTTCCCGCGAACTGGACGACCTGCATTCCACACCGTATAGGGGTCCGTCCATGCGTCAGCTCGCGCACGGCGTCTCGCGCAATGAGGTTTCAAGGTGGGTTCGGCCGGGTAGGCGGGGCGGACACGACCCGCCTACCCGGCCATGGGTTTTCGGTTTTCGCGAGGTCCGAAAATGGCAATTCAGCGTCTCGTGCCGCCAAGGGCCGTCCTGATATCGAAAAAATCTGCATTCGTTTTGATGACGGATGCGTATTAGGACCGAAGTAAATGTATATTAACATTTTGAGAATAAATGAGAAATTCGGATATTCAAAAGACTTGATCCGGGGTCAGCGGCGGACCTTTTGGGGCTTGCTCGGGTTCGACGATTGGCCCTCGCCCTTGCGGAGCAGGACGAAGCCGTCCTCGTCGTTGCTGAGCAGGCCCTTGCCGGGCCGCACGTCGCCATAGACCCAGGGTTTCTCCTTCGGCTCCTGGCCGGACTGCGTCATCCGCTGCCACCAGGACCGGGATTTGCCCTCCGCCTTCTCCTTCTCCCCGCCTGCCCCGGATGTCGCTCCGGGGCGTGCCCCGGACTTCGATCCGGGGTCCACCGTGGCGGCCTGCCGGTCCGCCGCGGAGCCTTGCTTCGCGGACGGGGCCATGCAGGCACTTGCCGTAAGGGCGAGGCCGGCAGCCAGAACGAGCGGCAAGCCCCGGACCGGAATCCGGGGCAAGCCGCCCGCGCTGGAGAAGGAGATGGGACGCACTCTGGCCGCTCCCGTTACGCCGCTATCCGCCTAGAACTTGACGCGGACGCCGACGACGAAGTTGAACACGCCCTTGCGGTCGATTTCGCAGGTCGAGCCCGAGGCGCCATTGACATAAGCAGGGGAGTCGGCCGTCGAACCGGTGCCTTCCATGTAGCACGGGTTCGCCTTCGCCACCACGCGATCCGTCGGATTGTTGTCGGCGTCGCCAAGGGTGGCAGCAGCGTTCGCAGTCGCCGCTTCGGCAGCGCTCACCGTGTGGGTCAGAGAGCCGCTGTCGTAGGACACGCCGGCATAGACGTCAGCCGCCGCCGCGTCGACCTTCTGGACGACCGCGGCCCAGTACTGCTGGGCTTTGCCGTGCATGCCGTCGCTCGAGCGGTTGTAGCCGATGCCGATGGACGTCCCGCCGGCGTCGTTGATCTTGCCAGACCAGCCGCCGGAAACGCCCCACTGGCTGTTCTTGAAGCCAGCGACCGTGGAGCCCATCGCGCCGTCCTCGCCGTCCGTATCGTAATGGGCGTTGACGTTGAAGCCCGACGAATGCTTGACGCCGCCGGAAACAGCCCAGGCCGACTTGTCGCCCTTGGCCATCCCGTCTTTATCCTTGTACCCGTCCGGGTTCTTGCGGTAGCCGGCGGCGAACAGGACCGTGAAGTCCTTCGTGCCCGGAGGCTTGCCGGCATAGCTCAGGCCGACCGACCAGCCCTTGTTCTCGCCGTAGGACACGCTGGCCCGGGCGCCCATCAGGCTCGGCGTGTCGTAGCGGATGCGGTTTTCGCGCGCGCCGAAGAAGTTGAACGGCCGGAAGCCGCGCGGCTTGCCGCGCACGTCCACCGTCGATATGGTTCCGGCCGCGCCTGCCGGGGTGTCGGCTGCGCTGCCGCCCGTAGCGTTGAGGACCTTGACACTGGCGTCGGCCAGGGTGCCGTCGGTGCCGTTGGCGCCGGCGAAGCCGTAGACGAAGCTGACGCCGGTCAGCTCATACAGGCCGGACGCGTCGCCGGCGATCGAGCCGTGGCCCATCGAGAGCTTGCCGATTTCCTTGTGGTCGAGCCACAGGTCGACATGGCGGGCGCGGACGCGGGTGTTGGCGACGCCGGGCCCGATCTCCTCGCCGGTGCCCGAGCGGCGGTTCTCCTGCCATTCGAGCTCGTGCAGGGCGCCGACGGACAGGTTCGCGTTGGCCTTGCCGGCCGCCCGGATGCCGATGCGCGAGGACGAGCCGTCATTGTCGACGCTCGTGATCTCGGTGTTGTCGCCCGTGTTGGCGAAACGGATCGCCCGGTTGACCTGGCCGTAGATCGTGACCTTCACGCGGCTGTTGCCCGACTGGATATTCTTGTCGGCGGGTTTAGCCATCATGGCCGATTTCATCTGGTTCTTGAGGAGCGTGACCGCAGGAATTGCCGGGCGGTTTCCGGCCGGTCCGGGGGTGCAAGGCCCGGAAAACCGGCAATTTCGCCCGCCGCACCCGCCGGGCGCCGCACCGTACAAGCCGGCTGGCAAACAATTGGCAAACGCCGCAGCACGGCCGGAACAGGACTTTGCCTCGCCCTGCCCGTCATTTCGACCGGAGCGGCGCAGCCGCGTAGCGGAGAAATCTTTCCGGAACAATGCTTGGGACCAAGCTTCGCAGGTGAAAGATTTCTCCGCTCCGCCCCGGATGAATCCGGGGCTCCGGTCGAAATGACGGATAAAGGGACCGGCTCCGGCCGCCGATGGAACTCCAACCGACGCACGCCCGCCGCGCCGGCAGCGAACGATTGGCAAAAGAACTTATGGCGCTGCCGCTAATCGTAAAAATTTATTTATATATTTATTTACGAAAGCGCCGGCCGGCACCGGCCCGAATCCCCCCTCCCCTTGAATTCCTCTACGAAAAGGGCCAGGCCGCCGCGAAGTTGTCCTTCCCCCTCTTCAGAGGGGGAAGTGGCCGAGCGCAGCGAGGTCGATGGGGGTGTCCGCGCACCTGTAAGGCCGTGCCTGACGCTACCGCACCCCCACCTGGCCTCCCCCTCTGAAGAGGGGGAGGAATAGCGGCGCGGACGTGCGCGGCATTTCGCAGGGGAATCCAAGGGGAGGGGGGAAGGGTCCCGGGATTACGCGAATGTCCTTTGGGTTCAAGGGGATTCTGCTATACTTGCGGCCCGGTGCGGCGCCCCCTGTCCGCCGGGCCGCCGCAGGCCGGTTTCCCTTCAAATTCGGGGTCCGATTCCGGGTCCGATTCGGGGGCCTGATCCGGGGCCGCACAAGACCAGAAAGCGTTGGCCGCATCCCATGAAGATATCGATCGAACGCGCCGCCCTGCTCCGCTCGCTGGCCCATGTCCAGAGCGTGGTCGAGCGGCGCAACGCCATTCCCATCCTGTCCAACGTGCTCATCGAGGCGAGCGGCGCGACCCTGCGGCTCAACACCACCGACATGGACATCTCGATCGTCGAGGGGACCGAGGCGGCGGTGGCCGTCGCCGGGGCGACGACGACGCCGGTGCACACGCTGCACGATATCGTGCGCAAGCTGCCCGACGGCGCCCAGGTCGAGCTGGCGCTCGAGGACGACGGGGGCCGCCTGGCGCTGCGCGCCGGCCGCTCCAGCTTCCGGCTGAGCTGCCTGCCGCGTGAGGATTTTCCCGCGCTGGAGGGCGAGGGCCTGCCCCACGAGTTCGCCATGAGCGCGGCCGACCTGCGCACGGTGATCGAGCGCACCCGCTTCGCCATCTCGACCGAGGAGACCCGCTACTATCTCAACGGCATCTACTGGCACGCCAAGGAGGAGAACGGCGTCCAGCTGCTGCGCGCCGTGGCGACCGACGGCCACCGGCTGGCCCGGCTGGAAATGCCCCTGCCGGAGGGCGCGGCGGGCATGCCCGGCGTGATCGTGCCGCGCAAGACGGTGAACGAGCTGCACCGCCTGATCGCCGAGGCCGAGGCGTCGGTCCAGATCGGCCTGTCGGAGAACAAGATCCGCTTTTCCTTCGGCGATATCGAGCTGACCTCCAAGCTGATCGACGGCACCTTCCCGGACTACGAGCGGGTGATCCCGGTCGGCAACGACCGGGCGATGACCGTGGCGACGAAGCTGTTCCGGGAGGCGGTCGACCGGGTCTCGACGATCTCCACGGAGAAGTCGCGCGCGGTCAAGCTCATGCTCGGCCCCGGACCGTCGGGGGGCAATCTCACCCTCCAGGCGACCAGCCCGGACGCCGGCAGCGCCACCGAGGAGCTGGAGGTCGCCTATGCCGACGAGAGCATGGAGATCGGCTTCAACGCCCGCTACCTGCTCGACATCGCGACCCAGATCGAGGGCGAGGAGCTGAAATTCGAGCTGGCCGACAGCGGCTCCCCCACCGTGATCCGCGACCTCGCCGACGAAGCCTCCCTCTACGTCCTGATGCCGATGCGGGTCTGAAACCCCTGCCCGATCGAATGGACCAGACAGTCCGGGTGCAAGCACCGCCGCCTTATCCCTCCCCCTCTTCAGAGGGGGAGGTCAGGTGGGGGTGCAGTAGCGTCGCGCACGCACTGCCTGACGGCCATTCCGGCTCGCACGACACGGCACCCCCATCCCCTTCGCTGCGCTCAGGGACTTCCCCCTCTGAAGAGGGGGAAGAATCGATTTCGTCCGACCATTTACTATCACCCCATCCGCCGGCCTTCGCGGTGCGGCGGGTGGGGCTGACGGCGTTCCGGTCGTGGCGCAGCGTGCGGCTTGAGGTGCCGGCGCGCAGCGTCGTGCTCACCGGGCCGAACGGCGCGGGCAAGACCAACCTGCTGGAGGCGCTCTCCCTGCTCGCGCCGGGCCGCGGCCTGCGCCGGGCGCGCATGGCCGCGCTGCAGACCCGCGGCGAGGCGGCGGCCCCCGAAACGGACCGGTCAGAACCCAGCCGGCCCGAATCGCCCTGGGCGGTCAGCGCCCGGCTCGATACGCCGGACGGGCCGCGCCGGGTCGGCACGGGACTCGATCCGGCTTTAGACCCCGCCGCCAATCCCGAAAGCGCGCCCGGCCGGCGCATCCTGCGCATCGACGGCATCCCGGCGAAGGGGCAGGGCGATCTTGCGGCGCTGGGCGCCGTCTCGTGGCTGACGCCGGAGATGGACGGGCTGTTCACCGGCCCGGCCGGCGAGCGCCGCCGCTTCCTCGACCGGCTGGTCGCCGGTTTCCTGCCGGGCCACGCCGCCCATGTCGCGGCCTACGGGAAGGCGATGCGGGAGCGCAACCGCCTGCTCCGGGAGCCCGGCGCCGAGGCGGCCTGGCTCGATGCGCTGGAGGCCGGGATGGCCGAGCGGGGCGTCGCGGTCGCGGTCGCGCGCGCCGATTTCACCGCCCGGCTGGCCGCGGCCTGCGCCGGGCGGGTTTCGGCCTTCCCCGCGCCGGATCTGGCGCTCGCGGGTGCGCCGGACGGCGCGGACCACGCCTTCGCCGCCAACGGCGCGGCGCTGCCGGCCGAGGATGCGCTCCGGGCGCGGCTCCGGGCGTCGCGCGCTGCCGATGCCGAAGCCGGCCGGGCGCTCGCCGGGCCGCACCGGGCCGATCTCGACGTGCGCCTGGCCGCTTCCGCCAGCGGACGGGGCAGGCCCGCGGCGGACTGCTCGACCGGCGAGCAGAAGGCGCTGCTGATCGCCCTGGTGCTGGCCGCCACCCGGCTCCAGGCGGTCGAGCGCGGCGCCGCGCCGATTCTGCTGCTCGACGAGGTCGCCGCCCATCTCGACCGGGAGCGCCGCGCCGCCCTGTTCGACGAGATCGAGGGGCTGGGCGCCCAGGCCTGGATGACCGGAACGGACGCCGCCCTGTTCGACGCGCTGCGCGGCCGCGCCTGTTTCGTCACCGCCGGCAACGGCGCGCTCGCCGTCGCCGACCGGCCGGACGCGGCGGCATGAACGACCGCAACACCCAGGCGGCCCTCGAACCCGGCCCGCCCGAACCGGGATCCCGGGCCGTCGAACCCGGCGAAGACTACGACGCCGACTCGATCAAGGTGCTGCGCGGGCTGGACGCGGTGCGCAAGCGGCCGGGTATGTATATCGGCGATACCGACGACGGCTCCGGCCTGCACCACATGGTCTACGAGGTCGTCGACAACGCGATCGACGAGGCGCTCGCCGGCCATTGCGACACCATCCTGGTGACGCTGAACGGCGAGGGCTCGGTGACCGTGAGCGACAACGGCCGCGGCATCCCGACCGAACAGCATCCCGAGGAGGGGGTCAGCGCCGCCCAGGTCATCATGACCCAGCTCCATGCCGGCGGGAAATTCGACCAGAACTCCTACAAGGTCTCGGGCGGGCTGCACGGCGTCGGCGTGTCGGTGGTCAACGCGCTCTCCGCGCGGCTCGACCTGCGCATCTGGCGCGGCGGCAGCGAACACGCCATGACCTTCCGCCACGGCGAGCCGGAGGGCGAACTGGCGGCGGTCGGCGGCAGCGCAGGCCGCACCGGCACGGAAGTCACTTTCCTGCCGTCGACCGGAACCTTCGGCATGACGGAATTCGATTTCGGCACGCTGGAGCACCGGCTGCGCGAACTGGCCTTCCTGAATTCCGGCGTGCGGCTGACGCTGACCGACAACCGCCATGTCGAGCAGCGCGCGGTCGACCTGCACTATGAGGGCGGGATCGACGCCTTCGTGCAGTATCTCGACCGCAACAAGACGGCGCTGCACCCGGCGCCGGTCTCGATCGCCGGGGAGCGCGACGGCATCGGCATCGAGGTCTCGCTGCAGTGGAACGATTCCTACCACGAGACCACCCTCTGCTTTACCAACAACATCCCGCAGGCCGACGGCGGCGCCCATCTCGCCGGCTTCCGGGCGGCGCTGACCCGCCAGATCAACGGCTACGCCAACGAAAGCGGGATCGCGAAGAAGGAAAAGGTGGCGCTGACCGGGGACGACGCCCGGGAGGGGCTGACCTGCGTGCTGTCGGTCAAGGTGCCGGACCCGAAATTCTCGTCCCAGACCAAGGACAAGCTGGTGTCGTCGGAGGTCCGCCCGGCGGTCGAGAGCTTCGTCAACGAGCGGCTGTCGCAGTGGCTGGAGGAGAACCCGGCGGACGCGCGGCGGGTCATCCAGAAGATCGTCGAGGCCGCGGTGGCGCGTGAGGCGGCGCGCAAGGCCCGCGAGCTGACCCGGCGCAAGGGCGCTTTCGACATGGGCTCCCTGCCCGGCAAGCTGGCCGATTGCCAGGAGCGCGATCCCGAACGCTCGGAGCTGTTCATCGTCGAGGGCGATTCGGCCGGCGGCTCGGCCAAGCAGGGCCGCGACCGGCGCTTCCAGGCGATCCTGCCCCTGCGCGGCAAGATCCTGAACGTCGAGCGGGCGCGCATCGACAAGATGCTGTCATCCCAGGAGATCGGCACCCTGGTCGCCGCGCTCGGCACCGGCATCGGCCGCGACGAGTTCGACATCGAGAAGCTGCGCTACCACAAGATCGTCCTGATGACGGATGCCGACGTCGACGGCTCCCACATCCGCACCCTGCTGCTGACCTTCTTCTACCGGCAGATGCCGGAGATTATCGAGCGCGGCCACCTGTTCATCGCCCAGTCGCCGCTCTACAAGGCCAAGCGCGGCCGGTCGGAGGTCTATCTGAAGGACGACCGGGCGCTCGACGCCTTCCTGATCGACACTGCGCTGGACGCCGCCGCCCTCGAACTGCACGACGGCAACGCCCTCGCCGGCCCGGACCTGCGCCAGCGGGTCGAGCAGGCGCGGCGCATCAAGACCCTGATCCAGCCCCTGCTGCGCCATGTCACGGAGGCCGACATTCTGGAGCAGGTGGCGATCGCCGGCGCGCTCAACCCGGATATCGTGGACGATCCGGAACGGGCCGGCGAAGCGGCGGCCTATGTCGCGCACCGGCTGGACGCGCTGGCGCCGGAGCACGAGCGCGGCTGGGACGGCACGGTCGCCGACGAGGGCGGGCTCGTGTTCCGGCGCACGGTGCGCGACGTCGCCGAGACCCACCGGCTCGCGCCGTCCCTGCTGCGCAGCGCCGAAGCGCGGCGGATCGACGAAGAGGCCGGCCGGCTGCAGGCGCTCTACACCCATCACGCCACCTTCCGCGCGAAGGACGTGGCGCACCGGATCACCGGGCCGATCGCCCTGTTCGACGCCGTCGTGGCGACCGCGCGCAAGGGCATGTCGATCCAGCGCTACAAGGGCCTGGGCGAGATGAACCCGGACCAGCTCTGGGAGACCACGCTGGACCCGGACGCCCGCACCCTGCTCCAGGTCCGGGTCGAGCATGTCGACGAGGCCGGCAAGCTGTTCGAGACCCTGATGGGCGACGTGGTCGAGCCGCGCCGCGCCTTCATCCAGAGCCATGCGCTGGAGGTCGCCAATCTCGATGTGTGATCCCTGCTGCAGCCGGGCGCGGGTCGGCGTGCGATGAAGGCGATCCCGCCGGAGGAGCGCCTGATCCTGGCGCTCGACGTGCCGACCGCAGACGAGGCGCGGGCCATCGTCGCGGGCCTCGGCGACACGGTGCGCTTCTACAAGATCGGCCTGGAGCTGATGACGGGCGGCGAGTACTTCGCCCTGCTCGACTGGCTGACCGCGCGGGAGAAGAAGGTCTTCGCCGATCTCAAATTCTTCGATATCCCGGCGACCGTCGCCGGCGCGGTGCGCAACCTGTCGGGCCGCGGCGCCACCTTCTGCACCGTGCACGGCAACGATGCCATGATGGAAGCAGCGGTCGAAGCGTCGGACGCGGCCGGCGACGGGCCCGGCATCCTCGCGGTCACGGTGCTGACCAGTCTCGACCGGGGCGACATGGACGATCTCGGCTTCGAGGCGGATATCGGCCGGGTCGTGCTGTCCCGGGCGAAGCGGGCGCTCGCGCTGGGCTGCGCCGGCGTCGTCTCGTCCGGGCTGGAGGTCAAGGCGCTGCGCGAAGCGGTCGGCGACGAGCTGATCGCGGTCTGCCCCGGCATCCGGCCGGGCCTCAACAGGCCGGCGGACGACCAGAAACGATCGGTCGATATCGAGGAGGCGTTCGACCTCGGCGCCGACTATCTGGTGATCGGCCGCCCGATCCGCAGCGCGCCGGACCCGGCGGCCGCAGCGGCGGCGATCCAGGAGCGTATCGCGGCCTGCTTCGCCTGAGCGGCCGGACATTCACGGGAATCGTGAAATTCCCGGCGAAATTCAGCGCAATTCGTCTTGGGGATCGGGCGGAATATCCGGCGCTTTCTCCAGAAAATGCGTGAGCCCGCCTGCGGTCGCACCTGTCGCCCGGCCCCTAAGAAAGGGAGTTATATACGAAAGTGCCATAGACGCTTGACGCGCTAGATGTAGCGACCATCTCTGCCCCAGCCCCAAAATGCGTGACGCCGCGCTTGCCAGAGCGCGGCGTTCACAGTGGGGTCAGTCCTGCATGAAACAGGGCGAAACTTGATGGATCAATCGCACCGGGGAAATAGGACGATTCCCCTGAACCGTCAAGTGCGCCCTCCGCATGAAGGAGGTGACCGCAATGACGGTGACTCAACAGCCCGAACCTGTCCGCCTTTCCGCCCGCACCTCTATCACCGGACTCGGCGGCACCGCTGCACTTGCCGAAGCTGTCCGCGCCGCGCGACGGGATCGGCAGGCGATACTGGAAGCCGGGCGGCGCGCCTTGGAGGGACAGCGCAAGCTGACAGCCGAGGCGAAGCGCGCTGTAGCGGCAGCGACCTACGAAATGGCGCGGTTCCCGCAAGAGATGGTCCGCGTCCCGGCCAAGCCGAAAGCCGCGCCGGAACCGGAATCGCAGAAGGAATTTCGGGAGCGGATGGCCGAACGCCATCTGTGGTACGTCTAGGCGTCCGGGTCCGTCACGATCCGCACGGGCCGCAACACGGCGCGCGCCAAATCTTCCGGCGTGCCTTCCAGTTTGAACGTCTCTTCCATTTCGGCTTTCGTCGGCTGGTAGCGGTTTGACCGCAGCCGAACCTCGACCGGTTCCGACAACTGCATCGGCGGCGGGATGACCGGCTTTTTCCGCTTCGGTTTCGGCTTGCGCTTGCGCTTTGCGGTCATGTCCTGATTCCTTCCGCCTTGAGTCTGGCGACGAACTCCTCCTGCGAGCGCGCGCCCTTCATGGAGTTGCACGCCGCGCACAGCAGTTGGAGATTGTCGAAATTGTCCTGCCCGCCCTTGGCCCGCGGCACGACGTGATCCACCGTCATGTTGCGGAACGGGAACAGCACGCGGCAGCCCGCGCAGATGCCTTCCTGCCGCCCGAACAGCGTGTGCTTGTGCGTTCGATAGTTCGGCAGGTCGCCGAGGTCCGTCCGGGCCGGCACGTCTTCCCGATGGTGCACGTCGTCGAACAGCGGGCCTCTGTCGTCCCGGAGGCGCTTCAGGACCAGCCGGGCCGCCAGCGGCGACAGGTCGATCCCGGCCCATTCCCGGTCGAGCCTGTCGGCGGCTACCAGCGCCGTAGCGCAGCCGCAAAACGGGTCAAGCACCATGTCGCCCGGATTGCTACTGGCCCGGATGATCCGATCGAGTAGGGCAAGCGGCTTCTGCGTCGGATAGCCGACGCGCTCTTTTGCTCGCGGATTGATCGGCGATATGTCAGCCCAGAAATCGGCCACTGTCTGGCCGGGCATTTCGTCAAGATAGCGTTTCAGCTGCGGAACCTTGCTCTTGGTGTAAATCCGCCCTTCCGCGTCCAACGCACGCATCTTGTCTTCTGTCATCCGCCACGCTTTCGTGACGCCGTGGAACTCATAGACCGGGCCGCGGTCGCCCGGCGGATTGAGGTTGTCAAGCCGATAGCGGCGACCGTCTCCATCGTCATGCGTGAATTTGGCCGCGATGTATTCGGCGGAATACGGCACGCGGACAGGATTGAAGGCGCAGTCATCGCTTGCCGCGTAGAACAGAATCCGATCCGTGATCGCGCCGAATCGCTTGGCGTCGGCATGGAAATTGAAGCGTTTCCACGCGACTTCGTTTCGGAAGTTCCCCCCCCCCAAGATCGAGTCCATGAGCATCTTGAGATAGTGCGAGGCCGTGGGGTCGCAGTGCAGATAGATGCTTCCGGTCGGCTTGAGCAGCCGCTTCATTTCCAGAAGCCGCACTGCCATCATGATCAGGTAGGACTTCATGCCCTTGCCGTGCGCGACGCCGGCGGCGTCAATGATGGCGTACAGCGCGGGCGCCCGGTCGGCTATCTCGCCGTGCCAGGCTTGGTCAACGTCCGAAAGCGTCCAGGTATCCTTGAACGCCGCCCCGGCGGCTTCCGAGCCTATCGGCGCGGCATAGTCCCGGTTGCTGTTGAACGGCGGATCGAGGTACAGCAGGTCCACCGACTCGCTGTTCATCCCTCGCATTATATCGAGGTTATCGCCGGTCCAGAGCGTCCGGTTGCGCCAGTTGGCGGACATCGGCCCGCGCCCCTAGGCGATCAGTTCGCGATACCGGAGCCTTTTGCCGACCCCGCCCGCGGCGATGGCCGACATCATGTCGATTGTGTCGAGGTCGCGCAGATTGTGGCGGGTCGCGAACTCGCCAACGTACCGGGGCAGATGCTTGGGCGAAAAGTGGTGGAACACGCCGTCATGGCTGCGGCTGATCGTGGCCCAGAAGGACTCCAGCCCATTCGTGCTCGCCATGCCCTTGACGTATTCCCCGGCGCTGTGGCGGACGGTTTCATGCGTCCGGTTCGGCAGCCCGCGATAGGCGATCGCCTCATCCGTGTAGACGGTCGAGCCTTCCGCCGTGTGCTCGGTCACGAAGCGGTGCAGCGTCTCCCGGCGGGTGTCGGGAACGACCTGCGCCTTGACCTTGCCCGTGGCCCGGTCCCGCAGCCCGGCGACCGGAACCTTGCCGACAGTGCCGCGGCCCGCGTTCAGCTTCTTGGCGGCGTGCTTGTTGCCTTCCTTGCCGCCGGCATAGAATTCATCCGCCTCGGTCGGCCCGGCGAACAGCGGCTTGCCGCTTTCCATGGCCTTGCGCAGCCGATGGGACAGGAACCACGCTGATTTCTGCGTGATTTCCAGATCCCGGTGCAGCTTCATGGACGAAACGCCTTTCAGGTTCACCATGGCCAGATAGATGGCGATGGCCCAAGTCTGATAGCCGAGTTTCGAGCCTTCCATGATGTTTCCGGTTTTCAGGCTGAACCGCGGCTTGCCCTCGCAGTCCCGGCAGCGATGCGTCATGGTCTTGTGCTTGATACCGGACTGCACGTTGAAGCTCCCGCACTTGGGGCAGTACGGGCCCTGCGGCCAGATGAGCGACTCGAACCACTTGCGGGCCGCGTCGTCATTCGGGAACATCCGCATGAGCTTGACCAGGCTGATGCCTTCGCGGTCGCTCTTTCCAGGTGCTGTGTGGGCCATCGTCTATCCTCTCTCTTGGCACTCTGATATAGTCATTTTCGGGAGAGGATTCAAGCAGAAAATGGCACTTTCGTATATAATTCCCCTAAGAAAGTCCTCTGCCGTCTCGACCGCCCCGATTTTTTGAGCAACCGCCGAGACGATCCACTGATTGAGAGAGACGCCGTCCTGCCGGGCGAGGCGCATCGCCGTGTCCTTGAGCGACACGGGCAGTTGCAGGGGAAATCTGGAGCGCGGTTTTCCGGTCACGGTGTCAACCTTCATCCTACCAATCCGGGAGCAGCATAAAATTCCGGGCGCGACACCTCGGGAAGATCGAAAGAAAACGGCCCGGCGCTGGGGCCGGGCCGTCTTGTGCGTCAGCGATGCCGCCGGGCTATTCGCGGTTGCCGAACAGCATCAGCAGCATCAGGAACAGGTTGACGAAGTCGAGATAGAGCTGCAGCGCGCCCATGATCGCCTTGCGGGTCATCACGGCGGTGCCGTCGGCCGCGGCGTACATCGACTTGATGCGCTGGGTGTCGTAGGCGGTCAGGCCGACGAAGACCAGCACGCCGATCACCGAAATGGCGAAATGCAGCGCCGGGCTCGCCAGGAAGATGTTGACCACCATCGCGATGATGATGCCGATCAGGCCCATCATCAGGAAGGAGCCCCATCGCGTCAGGTCGCGCTTGGTCGTGTAGCCGTAGAGGCTCATGGCGCCGAAGGTGGCGGCGGTCATGAAGAAGACCTTGGCGATGCTCATCGTCGTGTAGACGGCCACGATGGGCGCCAGCGCCAGCCCCATCAGGCCGGCATAGACCCAGAACAGCGTCTGCGCCGTGTTCGGGTCCATACTGTGCAGCCGCGAGGCGAACACCCAGACGAACAGCAGCGGCGCGAACAGTGCGATCCAGCCGAGGATCGTCAGCTGGGTCGCGAGGCCGTAGTTCGTCTGGACCGTGGCGAAGAACAGACTGGAGATCGCCGGGACGTTGATCACGGCGAAGGCCACGGCGCCGGTCAACACGAGGCCGACGACCATATAGTTGTAGACCTTGAGCATGTATGCCCGCAGGCCTTCGTCGAACGCAGCAGCGGTCGCGGCGCCGCTGGCAAAACCACCCTGGTAACGCGGATCCATGGTTCCGGATGTCCCTTGATTGAGTAAATTGAAACCCGAACGCTATTTTGGCGTCCGGGCGCGAAAAATCAATGGGCTTCGCCCGCACATGCCCGCCGTTTCCCCCCGATCCGGCAGGTCATTCCCCCTTTATTCGTTGCGCAGCAGGGCCGCCGGCTTCTGGCGCATCGCCCGCCAGGTGCCGACGAAGCCGAACAGCAGCATGACGCCGAGGCAGAGCAGGGCGGTGCCGATCGCCGTACCGGGCAGGAGGGTCCAGGGCGAACGCATCGCCAGGGTCAGCACCGCCCATGCCACGATCGTGCCGAGAACGGCGGCGATCGCCGCGGTGACGAGGCCGAGCAGGCCGTATTCCAGCAGAAAGGCGCGCAGCACCCGGCCGCGGGTTGCGCCCAGCACCTTGAGCACCACCGCGTCGTAGACCCGCCGCCGGTGCCCCGCCGCAATCGCGCCGGCGAGCACCAGCAGGCCGGCGAGCAGGGTCACCGTCGCGGTCGAGCGCAGGGCGACGCCGATGGTCTCGAGAATGCCGGCCGCCGATTCGAGCGCGTCGCGCACCCGCACGCCGGAGACGTTGGGCAGCGCATTGTTGACCGCCGCCAGCAGGCGCATCTCGGCCTCCGGTTTGGCATAGACCGCCGCGATATGGCTGTGCGGCGCGGATTCGAGCGTGCCGGGCGCGAAGATGACCGTGAAGTTCATGCCGACCGTGCGCCACTGCACCCGGCGCAGGTTGGCGATCGTCGCCGTAATCTCCCGGCCGAGCACGTTGAAGGTGATCGTGTCGCCGACCGCCAGGCCCATGCCCTGCGCCAGCTCGACATCGAACGAGACCTGCGGCGGGCCGCGATAGTCCGCCGGCCACCAGTCCCCGGCGACCAGCCGGGAGCCTTCCGGCATCGCCGCGGCATAGGTCAGGCCGCGCTCGCTGCGCGTCGCCCAGCGCGCATCCGGATGGACCGCCGCCTCGGCGGCCGGCACGCCGTTCAGCTTGACGATGCGCGCGCGCACCATCGGCATGCGCGTCGTCCGGGTGGCGCCACCGCTCCCGTCGACCGCCGCGTCGAAGCGCGCTGCCTGGTGGGGCAGGATGTCGATGAAGAAGAAGGCGGGCGCCCGATCCGGCATCTGGCGGCGCACCTGGTCCATCAGGTTGCCCTGGATCAGCGCGATGGCGACGAGCACGGTTGCGCCCAGCCCGAGGGACAGGATGACGCTGGCCGTGGGCGCGCCGGGCCGGTGGATGTTGGCCAGCGCCAGGCGCAAATTCGGCCCGCGCCGGACCCCGCGCGCCGGGTCGGAAAGCCGCGCCGCGCCGCGCGCGACCAGCCAGGCCAGGCCGCGGAACAGCAGGAAGGCGCCAGCGCAGCCGCCGATGAAGATCGTGGCGATGACCGGGTCCGCCGCGGTGAGCAGCGCCAGCCCCGCCAGCGCGGCGACCAATAGCCCGGTCGCCGCGATATAGACCGTTTTCGGCCGGCCTTCGACAGCCGCGACCGTCTGCCGGAACAGCATGGCGGGCGGCACCTCGCGCGCCCGGGCGAGCGACCAGAGCGAGAAGGCGAGCGCGGTGAGCAGGCCGAACAGGGCCGCGACTGCCAGCGGCGCGGGATAGAGGCCGAGGCGCAATGTGACCGGAAAGACGCTCTCGACGAGGCCGGCCAGCGCCGCCGGCAGGATCGCGCCCGCGACGAGGCCGAGGGCGATGCCGGCGAGCGCCAGCACGAGCACCTGGATCAGGTAGGTGAGGAAGACGATGCGCGCCGAGGCGCCGAGGCACTTGAAAGTGGCGATGGTCGCGATGCGGCCGTCCAGCCAGGCGCGCACGCCGTTGGCGACGCCGAGCCCGCCGACCAGCAGGGCCGTGAGCCCGACCAGGGTCAGGTAGAGCGCGATCCGCGCCAGGAAGCGCTGCGCCGCCGGCGTCGCCTCGCCGAGCGAGCGGACCCGCCACCCCGCCTTCGGCAGCGCGGTCTTCAACCGGTCGGCGAAGGCCGCGGCGTCCGCGCCCGGCGGCAGTTTCAGCCGGTAATGGAAATAGATCAGGCTGCCGTGCCGCACGAGGCCGGTCGCCTGGAGGCCCGCGCGGCTGACCAGGATGCGCGGGCCGAGGGTGAACAGGCGGGTGCCACGGTCCGGCTCGCCGGTCAGCAGGCCGCGGATCTCGAACGACTGCCCGCCGATGCGCAGCCGGTCGCCAACCGCGACGTCGAGGCGGACCGGCAGGGCCGGATCGACCAGCGCGCCGTAAACGCCGTTTCGCGCCGCCAGCAGCGCGGCGAGCCGGTCGCGGCCCACCGGCTTGCCATCGACGGCGGCGCTGCCGTAGAGCGGCCACAATCCGTCGACGCCTTTCAATTCCACCAGGACCCGCCGGCGTTGCGCCGGATCGCCGCCGGTCGTGCCCCCGGTCGTATACGCCATCGCGCGCAGGTCGGCGGCCTCCGAGACCGTTGCGTTGCGCCGGAGCCAGGCCCGTTCCGCCGGGCTCGCCTCGCGGTGGATCAGCCGCACCGCAACGTCGCCGCCGAGAATCTTCTGCGCGTCGGCGCGCAGGCCCTCGCGCACCGCCATGCCGAGCGAGCCGATACCGGCGATCGCGGCGACGCCCAGCGCAAGGCAGGCCAGAAAGATGCGGAAGCCGCGCACGCCGCCGCGCAGTTCCCGGCGCGCCAGCCGGGCGGCGATGCCGAGATCGCCGGCGAGGCTGCTCATTCGGCGGCTTCGGCGGGCGCCAATCCCGAATCGGCACCCCGATCGGTCCCCCGATCGATCCCGGAATCGGCGATCCGGCCGTCGGCCATGCGCACGATGCGGCTGCAGCGCCCGGCCAGCCCGGTTTCGTGGGTGATCAGCAGCAATGTCAGGTCCAGCTCGTCGCGCAGGCGGAACAGCAGGTCCATGACCGCGCCGCCGGTCTCGCCGTCGAGATTGCCGGTCGGTTCGTCGGCCAGGATCAGCCGCGGCCGCGCCGCGCAGGCCCGGGCGAGCGCGACGCGCTGCTGCTCGCCGCCGGAAAGCTGGGACGGATAGTGGGTCAGCCGGTGGTCGAGGCCGACCTGGGCGAGGCCGTCCGCCGCCAGGTCGAAGGCGTCCGCACGGCCGGCGAATTCGAGCGGCATGGCGACGTTTTCCAGCGCCGTCATGGTCGGCACCAGATGGAAATTCTGGAAGACGATGCCGATAGTGTCCCGGCGGAACAGGGCGAGCGCGTCCTCGTCCATCGCCGCCAGCTCCTGCCCGGCGACGGCGACCGTGCCCGCGCTGGGCCGCTCCAGCCCGGCCAGCACCATCATCAGGGTCGACTTGCCCGATCCCGACGGGCCGACCAGCGCCGCCGCCTCCCCGGCCGCGAGCGACAGATCGATGCCGCGCAGGATATGCACCTCCCCGGCCAGGCTGGGCAGGCGCAGGTGAATGTCGGAGAGTTCGATCATGGGCGGTCCGGGAAGTTCTGCCGGTTGAACGCGCCGGCCGCGGGATTCCGGCATGGATTCCTGTCGGGGATTCCTGTCATGGATACCTGTCATGGATTCCGGGCGTGCCGGTCCCCAGATAGGGGTATCCCACGAACCGGCCCGGCCCGAAACAGGATCCCGGGCCGGCGAACCGCGAGACGTCCGCCATGCCATATGTGCCCGCCCGCCGCCGGATCAACCGCTGCGGCTCCCCTCCCGTTGGAAGAGGATGCTCCGATCCGATTCTTCCCCCTCTTCAGAGGATTCCTCTGCAAAAGGCCGGTAGGGAGGGATCTGGCG
>JAPPLJ010000026.1:10850-119452 GCA_028819475.1 Rhodospirillaceae bacterium | reverse complement strand
ACTGTGGTAAGCCGGAAGGGGCCGGGAAGGACCACTACGCGATTGGAATAAAGCCAATATTAACGAAAAAAAGGAATATAGTTGAAAGACCGGCCCGGCTCACGGCTTTTCGCAGGGGAATCCCTGGGGGAGGGCCTAGGGGAGGGGTCGGGCGGCGGCTCGGGGAGGCGTCCGGGCCATGACGCAGAAATAGGCAAATGAGCTGCGAATACAAGAACAAAACAAGAAAATGAGCAGACCGGGCTTTGCCCGCCATCCTACGGCAGCGCTTCCGTCGTCTTGCGTACAGCGTCACGGAGCGCGGGAAGATAGACGTCGAGCATGCGCTGAACCGGCGTGCGTGCGGCGGCGCCCCCGATATTGAGCGCGGCGATGCAGGCGCCCGTGCGGTCGAAGAGCGGCACGGCGATGGAGCGGACGCCGGGCTCCAGTTCCTCGTCGACCAGGCAGAAGCCCCGGGCCCGTACCTTGTCGATCTCGGCGCGCAGGCGGTCGGGGTCGGTAATCGTGCGCGGCGCCCGTTTCGCCGGCGTCGTCCGCGCCAGGTAGCCGTCCAGCCAGTCCGGCGGGCGGTGGGCCAGCAGCACCCGGCCGAGCGACGTGCAGTAAGCCGGCAGGCGCGTGCCGATGCTGAGATTGACCGCCATGATCCGGGTCGCCGGGACGCGCGCAACATAGACGATCTCGTCGCCGTCCAGCACCGCCGCCGAACAGCTTTCCTGCACCGTGAGGGCGACCTGCTCCATGAAGGGCTGGGCGATATGCCACCAGCTCATGGAGGAGAGATAGGCATAGCCGAGACGCAGGATGTGGGGCGTCAGCGAGAAATGCTTGCCGTCGGACGCGACGAAGCCGAGGTCTTCCAGGGTGAGCAGGAAGCGGCGCGCCGCGGCCCGTGTCATGCCGGTGGCGGCGGAAACTTCGGTGAGCGTCATCGACGGCCGCTCCGGCCCGAAGGCCTGGATCACCGCCAGGCCGCGGGCCAGCGAACGAACCCGTTCCCGGTCGGCGGCTGGCGGCCGGGCGGGATACGCGCTCTCCGGCCGGTTCATGCCGCGCTCTCCGCCCGGGCCTCCGGTTCCGGATCGCCGATCACCACCGCGCCGCCGCGCACCTCGACCGGCACGGCGTTGAGCGCATAGCCCTCGACCGGGCCGGAGACGCAATGGCCGTCGACCGGCCGGAAGCAGGCATAGTGCCAGGCGCACTGGATCAGGCCGTCGGAATTCAGCAGCTCGTCGGGCCGGGCGGTCATCCGGATCTTGAAATGCGGGCACTGGTTGATGTAGGCGCGCGGCCCGCCCTCCGTACCGACCAGGATCAGGTCGAACGCCGTCTTGCCCTCGCCCCAGGTGAACGCGCGCGCCTCGCCGGCGCCGATTTCCGCCGCGGCGCACAGCCGGTCGCCGGGCGACGGCGCGAAGGGGCGGCTGTACCACGGCCGGTCGAAGCGTACCGTCATGCCCGCATCCCGTTACGGACTGCCCGGCGGGCGGCCGTCGCGCAGATAGAGCCGCCTCTGGACCGGGAAGAAATGCAGGTCGAAGCGCGCGGCGAGCAGGCCCCAGATGCCCTGCGGCGCGCGCAGCATGATGACGACGGCGACCAGGCCGAGGATCATCAGGTACCAGCTGCCCAGGTCGGCGAGAAATTCCCGCAAGATGAAGAAGACGATGGTGCCGACGATCGGCCCCTCGATCCGCCCGATGCCGCCGATCACCACGATGAAGATGACATAGGCGGTCCAGTCGATCAGGCTGAAGGCGGCGTCCGGCGCGATGCGGAATTTCTGCAGATAGATCAGCGCGCCGATGAAGCCGGTGATCGAGGCCGCCAGCACATAAACGTAGAGCTTGGTGCGGAAATTGTTGACGCCCAGGCTTTCCGAGGCCGCCTCGCTGTCGCGGATGGCGGTGAGCCCCAGCCCGTAGCGCGAGCGCAGCATCCAGTAAACGATACCGGTCGAGGCCACGGCGACCGCGATGCCGATCGCGAAGACCACCAGTTCCCGTTCCGACCGGCTGCCGGCGACCGCCTTGATGACGCCGATCGGCAGGCTCATGCCGGAGCCGCCGCCGAGGTCGGAGACCTGGGCGAAGCTGAGGCGGTAGACCTCCGCCGTCACCCAGGTGCCGATGGCGAAATAGGCGCCGCGCAGCCGGAACACGATGAGCGCAGTCGGAATGGCGAACAGGGCCGCGGCCACGGCGGCCAGCGGCAGCGCCAGCAGCGGATGGACGCCCAGCCAGATCGAGAAGACGAACAGCGCATAGCCGCCGAGGCCGACGAAGGCCTGCTGGCCGACCGAGACCAGCCCGGCATAGCCCGCCAGCAGGTTCCACATCTGCGCCAGCGCCAGGAAATAGCAGAACTCGACCACCAGCCGCATTTCGGCCCGGCCGCCCCAGAGGGGCGTCGCCGCCAGGAAGACGACGCCGGCGAGCAGGACCAGCAGGCCGATCCGGCTCGTGCGGGTCGCCGTCGCGACGCGGTATTGCGCGGTATCCGCCATGTGCCGCGGCCTCAGTCGACCGCCCGGGGGAACAGGCCCCGCGGCCGGACCACCAGGAGGATCAGGAACACGACATGGCCGGCGAGCTGGTCGGCGCCGGGGAACAGCTTGCCGCCGACGATCTGGGAGACGCCGAGGATGATGCCGCCGGCCAGCGTGCCCCACAGGCTGCCCAGCCCGCCGATGATGACCGCCTCGAAGGCGTAGATCAGCCGGCCCGGTCCGATGCTGGGATCGAAGGAGGTGCGCATGCCGAGGAACACGCCGGCGAGCGCCACGACCGCGAGCGAGATCGCCATGGCGAGGGCGAAGATGTGGCGGTTGTCGATGCCCATCAGGCGGGCCGTGTCCGCATCGTCGGAGGTCGCCCGGAAGGCGCTGCCCAAGGCGGTGCGGTAGAACAGGAATTGCAGGCCGGCGATCACCGCGATAGCGCAGGCGAACACGATCATCGGGAACACGCCGACCGCCAGCCCCTCGACGATCTGGAGGCTCGCCGTCTGGAGGGCGCCGGCCGGCAGCTTCTGGCTGTCCGCCGAGAAGATTTCCAGCAGCGCGTTCTGGATGATGATCGACAGGCCGAAGGTGACGAGCAGGGGCGGCAGGATATCCGGCCCCAGGGTGAAGTTGAGCACGCCGCGCTGGAGCGCATAGCCGATCGCGAACATCAGCGGCACGACGATCAGCAGGCAGATCAGCGGATGCAGGCCGAGGCCGCTGACGATCGCCAGGCCGAGGAAGCTCGACAGCACGATCAGGTCGCCATGGGCGATGTTGACCAGCCGCATCACGCCGAAGATGAGCGACAGGCCGGTGGCGAAGAGCGCGTACAGCCCGCCGACCAGAACGCCCTGTATGACGGCGTTGACCCAGTCCATCAGTCGATCCGTTCCATCAGTCGGCCCGTTCCATCAGGCGGCGCCCTTGAGCCCGAAATAGGCTTCCCGGATGGCGTCGTGGCTGAGTTCGTCGGGCGGGCCCTCCAGCGTGACGCGCCCCTCCATGAAACAGTAGACCCGGTCCGAGACCGCCATGGCCTGCTGGATATCCTGCTCGACCACGACGACGGTGGTGCCGGCCTCCTGAATGGCGGGCAGGGCGTCGTAGATGTCCTTGATGATCGTCGGCGCGAGGCCGAGGCTGATCTCGTCGCACAGCAGCAGTTCGGGGTTCGACATCAGCGCCCGGCCGATGGCGACCATCTGCTGCTGGCCGCCGGAAAGCGCCGTCGCCGGCGTCCGGCGGCGTTCCTGCATGAAGGGGAACAGGTCGAGGATCCGGTCGACCGACCAGTCTCCGCTCCGGCCGCTGTAGGCGCCGATCTTCAGGTTTTCCTCGACAGTAAGCGAGGGGAACAGCTTGCGGCCCTCGGGCACCATGGCGATGCCGAGGCCGACGATCCGGTTGGCCGGCAGGTCGCCGATCGGCTGCCCGTTGAAATGGATGGCCTCGGCGGCGTTGGCGAGCAGGCCGGTCAGGCTGCGCAGGAAGGTCGACTTGCCGGCGCCGTTGGAGCCGATGATAGCGACGGTCTCGCCTTCCGCGATCGCGAAATCGATGCCGAACAGGGCCTGGAAATCGCCGTAGAAGGCCGTGAGGCCGCGGGTTTCGAGCAGGCTCATTCCGCACCGATCCCCATGTAGATTTCCTGCACCTGGGCGCTGTTCATCACCGCGTGGGGATCGCCGTCGTCGATCTTCACGCCGAAATTGATCACGATCAGCCGGTCCACGACCGAGAGCAGCGCATGCACGATATGCTCGATCCAGACGATCGAGACGCCGCCGGCACGGATTTCGCGGATCGTGTCGACAAGAGCGAAGCACTCGTCTTCGGTCAGGCCGCCGGCGATCTCGTCGAGCAGAAGCACCCTGGGGTCGGAGGCCAGCGCGCGGGCCAGTTCGAGCCGCTTGCGCTCGAGCAGCGACAGGCTGCCGGCCAGCGCGTTGGCCTTGGCGATCAGCCCGGTCTTTTCGAGGATCTCCGCGCACGGCCCGTAACACTGGGATTCTGCCTTGCCGGTACCGAAAGCGGCCCCGACCAGCAGATTCTCGAACACCGTCATGCCGACGAAGGGGTGCGGAATCTGATAGGAGCGCCCGATGCCCCTGCGGCAGCGCTCGTGGGCGGACAGCTTCGTGATGTCCGCGCCGTCGAAGGCGATCCGCCCGGCGTCCGGCGCCAGGCCGCCGCTGATCAGGTTGAACAGCGTCGTCTTGCCGGCGCCGTTCGGCCCGATCACGCCGAGCGCCTCGCCCTCGTCCAGATGCATGCTGAGATCGTCGATCACGACCAGCGACCCGAACGACTTGCGCGCGTTATGCAGCTCGATCTGCGGCATGGTTTCGTACGGGTCCCCTCGCGGTCCTGGCCGGCCGGCCTTCGAGACGGCCATTTCGAGACGGCGCTTCGCGCCTCCTCAATGGCCTCCTCAGGATGAAGAGATGTGTAAGGCGGCTTGCCTCCATTTTCCCTTCATCCTGAGGAGAGGTTGAGGAGCAGTCCGCAGGACTGCGTCTCGAAACCTCGTCTCGAAGGGCTACGAAATCGGCTCCATCTTGCCGCCCGCCGGGATGATCGGGGCGGTCTCGTTCGCCGTGATGACCAGGTCGTATTTGAACTTCTGGTTCACATAGCGCCACTGGCCGCCGACCAGCGGGGTCTTCGACACGTTCGCGAACGGGCCGCCCTTCGTCCAGTCGACCGGGCCGACGATGGTGCTGGCCTTGGTCGCCGTCAGCGCCTTCAGGTTGGCCTCGTTGTCGGTCGGGTCCGCGGACCGCTTGACGACGTCCACGGCGACCTCAAACAGCGCGTGGACAAAGCCGATGACCTGGGTCCACTGCTTCCCGGTGCCGGCCGTGTAGGACTGGGCGAAGGCGCCGGCCGACTCGCCGGTGATCGACGATTTGAACGGATGGGTCGGCGTCCACCACACCTCGGACGAGAGGTTGTGCGCATTCTTGCCCATGCTCTCGATCACGACCGGGTAGAGCAGCGCCTTGCCGACCGAGACGGCCTTCGGCGCGAAACCCTGCTGCTGGGCCTGGGTCCAGAAGGTGATGAAGTCCGGCGGGATCATCACGCCGGTGACGATCTCGGCCTTCGCCTTCTTGAACGCATCGATGTAGTTCGAGAAGTTGTCGTTCAGGTTCTGGTAGCGGCCGGGGTCGGTAAGCGTATAGCCCTTCTTGGCGAGGACCGGCGGGAAGCCGAGCTTCTTGTCGCCCCAGGCGTTGCCGTCGCCGTCGTTCGGGAACAGGGCGCCGACGGATTTGTTGGTCGAGACCTTGGACCACATGTTGGTGAACACGGCGATCACGTCTTCCAGCCCCCAGAAGAAGTGGTAGGTCCATTTGAAGCCCTCGCCCGGCTTGCCGCCGCGCGTGAAGAACCAGGGCTGCCAGGGCGCTAGCGACGAGATGCAGGGCACGTCGTTGGCCTCGCACTGGTCGCCGACCGGGTTGGTGGTTTCCGGCGTCGAGCCGACCAGCATCAGATGGACCTCGTCCTTCAGGATCAGGTCGGCGGCGACGGCGGCGGCGCGGTTCGGGTTGGACTGGCTGTCCTTCTCGATAATCTCGATATTGTAGGTCTTGCCGCCGGACTTGACGCCGCCCTTGAGCGCCTCGCGGACCTTGTCGATCACGAAGCGGTCGGCCTCGCCGAACGGCGCCAGCGGCCCGGTCTTCGGGCTCACGAAGCCGATCTTGACGGTCTTGGATGCGGCCAGCGCCGCCGGGGCGCCGATGGCCGAGGCCGCCGCCGCGCCGGCGCCGATCTGCAGGGCGTGACGCCGCGATAGCGTCGTCTTGGTCATGTCACTCATCCCGGGTTTCCTCCTGTCTTGAAGCATAGTGCGGGTTGGGATTGCTTAGGCTGCCGGCCGGCGCCCGTGAAAGGCGTCGTCCAGCAGATTGCGGATACCGTCGCGGGTGATCGCGCGCGGATTGTAATACGGATTGCGCACCGCCAGGTCGGCGGCGCGGTCGAGGCCGTCCTCGGGCATGCCGATGTCCTTCAGCGCCACGGGCGCGCCGATCGCGCCGATCAGGTCGTAGACGGCCCGGGGCGCATTCGCCGCGCCTAGCGCCCGGCAGACCCGCGCCATGGCGGCTTTGGCGGCCGGCGCGTTATAGGCCATGGCGTGGGGCAGGATGACGGTGTGGGTCGGCGCGTGGGCCAGGCCGAAGCTGCCGCCTACGACATGGCACAGCTTGTGATGCAGGGCCATGCCGCCCGCCCCCAGCGCAATGCCGCATAGCCACGAGCCGTAGAGGGCATGGGTGCGGCCGTCCAGGTCGCCGGGTTCGGCGCACACCTTCGGCAGGCCGATGCCGAGCGCCCTGATGCCCTCTTCGGCGATCAGGGAGGTGACCGGGTTGGCGTGTTCGCCATAGAGCGCCTCGACGGCGTGGGCGATGGCGTTCATGCCGCTCGGCCCGCTGTAGGACGGCGGCAGCGAGACCGTCAGTTCGGGATCGTAGATCACCGTCCGAGGCAGCATCCGCGGGTCGAGCTTCGTCGTCTTGACGCCGTCTTCGGTGAAGCCCTGGATGGTCGTTATTTCCGAGCCGGCATAGGTCGTCGGCACGGCGAGCACCGGCTTCTCGGACTCAATCGCAATGCCCTTGCCGAGGCCGATGGCGGTGCCGCCGCCGACCGTGACATAGCAGTCGGCGTCGAGTTCGTCGGCGACGCGGCGCGCCTCGTGTACCGTTTCCATCGGCGTGTGCATGACCGCCTTGTCGTGAATGCCGGCGGCGCGGCCGTTCAGCAGCCCGGCGGCCATTTCGGCGTCGCCGCGCTGTTCGGGTGTCGAGATCACGAGCGCCCGCTCGGCGCCCAGCCGCTCCACCTCGGCCGGCAGTTCCCGGCGCCGGCCCGGCCCGAAAACGACCCGGGCGGGCAGGCCGGTATAGGTGAAGGGATCGATCACGCTGCGGGGCTCCTGCTCTCGGGCCTGCTATCGGGCCGGCATCCGGGCGTCAGCGCGGATAATAGGGCGGGATCTGCGCGTCGACATTGACCCAGACCGATTTGGGATGGGTGTATTCGCGCATCGCCTCGAAGCCCATTTCGCGGCCGTAGCCGGACTGGCCGACGCCGCCGAAGGGCGAGCCGGGATTGACCCGCTTGTAGCTGTTGATCCAGACCATGCCGGCGTGGAGCGCGCCGGCGAATTTGTGCGCCCGCTTGAGGTCGGCGGTCCACAGGCCGCTGCCGAGCCCGTATTCGGTGCCGTTGGCGATCTCCAGCGCCTCGGCATCGTCCTTGAACGTCATGACGGAGACGAACGGGCCGAAGACCTCCTCCTGGCACACCCGGTCCGACGGCTTCGCGCGGACGACGGTCGGCCGGACGTAGCAGCCGGCGGCGAGCGCCGGATCGTCCGGGGCCGCGCCGCCGGTCACGATCTCGCCGCCCTCCTCCCGGGCGACGGCGCAATAGTCCAGCACGCGCTGCTGGTGCATCCTGGAGGTCAGCGGCCCCATCTCGGTGGCCGGGTCCAGCGGGTTGCCCAGCCGGATCGATTCGGTGAGGACGAGGAATTTCTCCATGAAGTCGTCGGCGATGCTCTCGTGCAGCATCAGGCGCGAGCCGGCGATACAGGCCTGGCCCTGGTTGTGCCAGATCGCGAAGGCGCTGCCGCCGACCGCGGCCGGGATAAAGGCGTCCTCGAATACGATGTTGGCGCCCTTGCCGCCCAGTTCAAGCTGCAGCTTCTTGAGGTTGCCGGCCGAGGCCTTAACGACGGTCCGGCCGGTCGCGGTCGAGCCGGTGAAGGCGACCTTGGCGATCTCCGGATGTTCGGCGATGCGCGCGCCGGCTGTCCGGCCGTAGCCGGGCACCACATTCACCACGCCGTCAGGAATCCCGACCTCCTGCATCATCTCGGCGATGCGCAGGGTCGAGAGCGGCGTGATCTCCGACGGCTTGATGACGATGCAGTTCCCGGCGGCGAGCGCCGGCGCCATCTTCCAGCTCGTGAACATGAGCGGGAAGTTCCACGGCACGATCTGGCCGACGACACCGACCGCCTCCCGCTCCAGGTAGTTGAGAAATCCGGCCTCGACCGGGATGACCGAGCCTTCGAACTTGTCCGCCATGCCGCCGAAATAGCGGTAGGTGACGGCGGTGCGCGGCACGTCGAGGATCTGCGTGTCGCGGAACGGATGGCCGGTGTTGAGGGCTTCGAGGCGGCCGAGTTCGACCTGCTCTTCCTCGATCCGGTCGGCCAGCTTGAGCAGCAGCCGGCCCCGGTCCATGGCCGCCATCGACGACCAGGCCGGGAAGGCTTTTTGCGCAGCCTCGACCGCCCGGTCGACATCCGCTGCCGTCGCTTCGGCGATCGCGGTGATGACCGAGCCGTCGTGCGGGTTGATCACGTCGATCGTGCCGCCCTCGATCCCGTCGACCCACCGGCCGCCGATGAACAGTTTGTTCCGCAGCGACGCCGGCTTCCAGGCCGTCGGATCGTTCGAAGCACTAATGCCGTCCATGCTGTTGTCCTCCCTGGAACGCCCGGGCCTCCTTCGAGATGGCCATTTCGAGACGGCGCTTCGCGCCTCCTCAATGGCCTCCTCAGGGTGAAGGCGAAACGATCTTCCGATAGAATTTCACTTCGTCCTGAGGAGGGGCTGAGGAGCGGTTCGCAGAACCGCGTCTCGAAGCCCCGTCTCGAAGGACGGCGCTAGAACTGCACCGCGACGACCGGCGCCTCGCCGCTCTGGATCATGTCCGGGATGCGCGGGCTGGCGTTTTCCCAGACCAGCAGCATCGACCGCTTCGGGCTGTAGCCCTGGTGCCGGATATCGGCCGGCATGCAGGCGACGTCGCCCGCCCGCATGACGATGCGGCTGCGCGGCTTGCCGGTCTCCTTGTCCTTGACCTCCCAGGTGATCTCGTCGGACAGCTGCACGAACCATTCGCAGCGGTCGTTGCCGTGCTCGACCGGCAGGATGAACTCCTCCGACGTCGGGCAGAACAGGCTCTCCTTGACCACCGAGCAGACCGAGGGGTTCCAGGTCACGTCGGAGCGGGACAGATAATCGTAGAGATTGAACGCGGCGACTTCGTCCTCGAAGCCGGGCTCGATTTCGACCAGCGGCTGATCCGACGAAACGTCAGCGAACATGCGGTTCTGCGGATAGCCGTTCTCGTCGGTGCGGATTACGGCATCGCCCGGCAGGCCCACCATCCGGTTTGCCGTCACGCGAATCCGGGTGACGGCGTCTGCGTTGTTGCCGTTCTTGCGGCCCCAGGGCTGGCCGGCGTCGTCCTCTCCCGGCGCGGCGAACGGGTCGTAGCCTTCGTTGGTCCAGTCGTCGACCAGGTCGCGGAACAGCTCCAGCAGGTCCTCGGCCTTGAACTTCTCGAGATGGTCGCGGCCGTTTTCCTTGAACACCGGATGATAGGTGCCGGCGAACATGTCGACGATGCCGTAGTGGTTCGTCGTGCCGAACACCGGATCGTAGCTCAGCGTGCCGTAGAAGAAGCCCCAGGCGACGGTGCGCATCATGGCGCGCATGAAGCCGTCGGCGGCCATGGTGTGGGCGCCCTTGGGCCAGGCGATGGCGACGAAGTATTCGTCGCGTTTGAAGGTGAAGGAGCCGGCCTCGTAGGACTTGTAGCCGGTCTCGTTGGAGGCTGGATTGATCTTGTAGTGGGTTTGCAGGGCTTCGGTCATCGGTCGGTCCTCTCGAATGCGGTGTGTTCCGGCTGGCGGCGGCGTCAGCTGGCCGAAAGGCTCTCGGAATGGCAGATTTCGGCCCAGCGCTCGACCGTGGCCGGGCCCTGGATCGTCTGGGTCAGGATCACGGCGGGAGCGCCGGCCTCGAAGCGGTAGGCGGAGCCGCCGGGCAGCAGGGCCTGGTGGCCGCGGCGCAACACGATGCGTCCCATCTTCCTGCCGTCGGGTGCCTCGTCGAGAACGACGGCCCCCTCGCTGTCCGGATCGAGCAGGCTGTCGGCATCGTCCGGCTTGACCAGATGGATCTCCACTTCGCCGTCCATGCACAGGGCGAATTCGTCGTGGGCGCAGGCATACCAGGGAGACTGCCCCTCGGCGCGCACCGCCTCCATGACATATTCGAGGTTCTTGCCGACGGCGACGCGTTCGTAGGGCGCACTCCGGGCCGCAACGTCGAACACGTTGGAGAACACATAGTTTTTCGGGTTGTCGTCGATGGCGTCGACGCCGCCCGGCGTAAAGTCGTTCAAGCCGCCGAATACGGTCTTGTAGTCCGTCACGGTCTTCCTCCTCAAAATGTTCGATATTCGAACTTTTGTTCAATTAACGAACATAAACCACCGCATTGCCGGATGTCAACAACAATCTTCCCTGTAATTCGGGGTAATTCAGACATCCGGCAAAGCCGAAGCAACGATCAATCTTTGTGCCCTGAACCGTATGCCCGATAACGTTAAATTGTTTTTTGCAATAGTTCGCGAAATGAAAATGATGCTTTTCCCGGCAATCGAAAATGATATGGTTGCCGTCCGCAGCGTATGGCGGCACTCCCCGGAGACGAACGCTTCCCCGGACAAGGTCATGCGCTGGATAACCGTGACCCAGGGAGGAAACATGTCGTTTCTCAAACCGCGCAAAGACGATCATCCGAAAGTCCATGAAGCCTATGAGGTGATGAAGGACGGCAGGATGGACCGTCGCGAATTCGTCCGCGTCGCCGCCCTTCTGGGCGTGTCGGCGGGCGCCGCCTATGCCATGGCGGGCATCCCGTCTCCGGCCTGGGCGCTGGAGAACTCCCCCTTCCCGGCCGACGATCCGAAAGCCAAGAAGGGTGGCAAGCTTCGCGTCGGCATGGCGATCCAGAAGATGGAGGATTCGGCGACATTCTCGTGGATCGAGATGTCGAACCAGGCACGCCATATCGTCGAATACCTGTCGATGACAGGCCCGGACAACATCACCCGGCCGATGCTGGCGGAGAGCTGGACGCCGTCGAAGGACCTGAAGACCTGGACCTTCAAGCTGCGCAAGGGCGTGATGTGGCACAACGGCGAGGAACTGGTCGCCGATCACGTCGTCTCGAACGTCAAGCGCTGGCTGACTCCGGGCCTCGGCACCTCGAACGTCGGTCTCGCGACCTTCGGCGCCATGCGCAAGGACAGCGGCAAGAAGGACAAGAAGGGCAAGGCGATCATGGTGGGGATCGAGAACGCCGTCGAGGCGCTCGACAAATACACCGTGCGCTTCAACCTTTCGAAGCCGGTCCTGTCCGTGCCGGAGGATTGCTACCACTATCCGGCGGCGATCCTGCATCCGTCCTTCAAGCGGCCGCTGTCGAAAAACCCGATCGGCACGGGCCCGTACACCCTGGCGTCGCTCGAGGTCGGCAAGCAGTGCATCCTCAAGCGCGTCTCCAAGATGACGAACGGCAAGCCGTTCAAATACTGGGGCGGCGCGGTCTATCTGGACGAAATCCAGTACTACAACTTCTCGAACGAGAACCAGCTTTCGGCGCTCGCTTCGAACCAGGTCGACGCCATCCTCGAATTCACGGTCGAGCAAATGGCGCTCGCCACGTCCCTGCCGGTCAATATCTTCCCGGCGCGGACGGCGCGCACCCTGTGCTGCCGGATGCAGATCTCGAAGAAGCCGTTCGATAACCACAAGCTGCGCCAGGCCGTCGTGATGGCGGCCGACAACGCGAAGATCAAGAGCCTGGTCTATCCGAAGGGCGGCGACATCGGCCAGAACCACCACGTTGCGCCGGTGCATCCGGAATATTTCGCACTGCCGGATCTCAAGCAGGACATTGCGGGTTCGAAGAAGATGCTGGCCGAGGCCGGGTATCCGAACGGCATCGAGCTGACCATCGACGTCGGCAACACCAACGGTCCGTGGCAACAGACCGTGTGCGAGGCCCTGCGCGACCAGGTGAAGGCGGCGGGCATCAAGCTGAAGATCAACGTGATGCCATCGTCGAAATACTGGGAGGTCTGGGACACGACGCCGTTCGGCGCCACGGCCTGGACGCACCGTGCGCTCGGCACCATGGTGATGGGTCTGGGCTACCGGACCGGCGTGCCGTGGAACGAGACCCACTACGCCAGCAAGGAGTTCGACGACGCGCTGAGCGACGCAGAAGCGACGTTCGACGTCGAGGCGCGGCGCGCGAAGATGGAGAAGGTCGAAAAGCTCCTCCAGGACGCGGCCGTGATGGTCCTGCCGATCTACCAGCCGGTCTATACGGCCGCGCTGAAGAACGTGCACGGCTATGTGATGCACCCGACGGGCTTCCACCAGTTCAACAAGGTCTGGATGGCATAGCCCCAGGAAATCGAGACGCCCCGGCCGGAATTGGCCGGGGCGTTTTTCCTGATCACCGACCGGCAGGCTTCTCATGCTCAAGCTGATCGCCCGGCGCCTCCTCCAGATGATTCTCATCATGGTGGTGGTGTCGCTGGTGCTGTTCGTCATTTTCGACAGCGACAAATTTAAGAAACAGATCGCCACGGCCGAACTCGGCGGCTTCTCCGTCGCCGCGATGTCGGACCACGACTATCAGAAGTGGCTGAAGAGCAAGGGCCTCGACGTGCCCGTGTACGAACGCTACGCCCAATGGGTCGGCGGTCTGCTGCAGGGCGATTTCGGCAAGTCCTTCGAGAAGAACGCGCCGGTTTCGCAGGTGATGGGCGAACGGCTGGTCAATACGGGCATCCTCGCCTTCTGGGTCTTCTTCCTGATGATTCCGCTGTCGCTGGTCTTCGGGATCGTTGCGGGCATGAAGGAGGGCTCGCTACAGGACAGATCGGTGTCCTTCATCGCCGTCTTCACGACCTCGATCCCCGAGATCGCGACCGCAATCCTGCTCACCGTCATCATCGCGCTGGGCCTCGGCTGGCTGCCCGCGAAATCGGCGATGACCGGCGGATGGAATTCGGCAGAGCTGATTCTGCCGGTCCTCACGCTGGTGCTTTACGACTTCGGCTATGTGGCGCGCATGACGCGGGCATCGATGGCCGAGGTGATGACCTCGCAATACATCCGGACCGCCGTGCTGAAGGGCATTCCCTATGCCCGGGTGATCATGCGGCACGCGCTGCGCAACGCGCTGATCGCGCCGTTCACGGTGATCGTGCTGCAGCTCAACTGGCTTCTGTCCGGCGTCGTGGTGGTGGAGGTGTTCTTCCAGTTCAACGGCTTCGGCAAGATGCTGCTCGAGGCTGCCCTGTTCGGCGATGTCTACGTCATCCAGGCGGCGACCCTGGTCGCGGTCTTCGTCGCCGTGCTTTCCCAGATCATTTCGGACGTCGGGTACACCTTCCTAAACCCGCGCATCCGGTTCAGCTAGGAGGCGGCGATGACGGATACCACCATGCCGGCGCCGCGCCTGTCGCTGATGCAGCGTCTGAAGCGGCCGAGGGTGCTGATCGTCCTCTGCCTGCTGATGATCATTCCGCTGGTCGGCTACGTCATGTTCGGCGAACCGCTGGCGAAAGCGGGAATCCGGGAAATTGTGCTGGCCCCGGCGGTCCCGGCGACGCTGATCCTCTACGCCATCGCCATGGCGAGCTGGCGCGAATCCTGGGTCGCGGTGCTGGGCGGCACCCTAGTCTTCTTCTGGGTGTTCATCGCCGTTTCGGTGCCCTACCTGCCCCTGCTCGATCCCAACAAGCCGATCCGGCCCTTCGCGTCACCCGGGACCGAGATGGGCGACATCACTTTCTGGCTGGGCACCGACCTCAAGGGCCGGGACATGCTCTCCCGCATGCTGTGGGGCTGCCAGCGCGTCCTCGTCTGGGGCGTGACGGCAACCGCGGTCGCCTATGTCGTCGGCTGCATCTTCGGCCTGATCGCCGGCTATATCAGCGGCATCTGGGACGAGATCATCTCCTTCGTCTCCAACGTGCTGCTGTCCTTCCCGGTGATGGTGCTGTTCATCCTGATCCTGAACTATCTCGGACCGAGCGGCTTCAACATCGTCATCGCGGTCACCTTCGCCTCGGCGCCGGCGATCATGCGTATCGTGCGCGGCCTCGCGCTCGACAACAAGACGCGGGACTACGTCTTCGCCGCGCAGACACGCGGCGAGCATCCGCTCCGCATCATGGTGTGGGAACTGCTGCCCAACGTGCGCGGACCGATCATCGTCGATGCCTGCCTGCGCCTCGGCTACACCACGGTGGCGATCACCACGCTGACCTTCCTCGGCCTCGGCCTGCAGCCGCCGGATCCGGATTGGGGCCTGATGATCAAGGAAGCTTCCAACCTCATGGTCTGGAAGTTCTCCTACATGCTGCTGATCCCGGCGCTGGCCGTATCGAGCCTGATCCTGGGCTTCAACCTGATGGCCGACGGCCTGCGCGAAATGAGTCTGCGCGACTAGGGACGGGAGATTGACATGAACGACGCGACTCCTGTCCTGGAGTGCCGGAATCTCAGCATTTCCTACTATGTCCGCGCCGGCGAGATCCCCGCGGTCGTCGATTTCAACCTGAAGCTGATGCCCGGCGAAGCCCACGGAATCGTCGGCGAATCGGGCTGCGGCAAGTCCACGGTCGCGCTCGCCGTCATGAACTATATGGGCAAGAACGGCGGCATCACCGGCGGCGAAATCTTCTTCGAGGGGCGCGACATGCGCACCATGAGCGGCGAGGAATTGCGCCAGATTCGCGGCTCCAAGATTTCCATGGTCTACCAGGAGCCGATGGCGTCGCTCAATCCGGCCATGCGGATCGGCGAACAGCTCGCCGAAGTGCCGCTCTACCACGAAGCGGAGACCTCGAAGGAAGCGGCCTACGACAGGGCGGAGCAGATGCTCGCCAAGGTGCGCCTGCCCGACCCGCTGCGTATCATGAATGCCTATCCGCACCAGATATCCGGCGGCCAGCAGCAGCGTGTCGTGATCGCCATGGCGCTGCTCGCCAATCCGCGGCTGCTGCTGCTGGATGAGCCGACGACCGCGCTCGACGTCACGGTGGAGGCCGGCATCGTCGAACTCATCAAGGACATTTCCTCGGAGTTCGGCACCTCCATGATCTACATTTCCCACAATCTGGGGCTGATCCTGGAGACCTGCGACCGCCTGACCGTGATGTATTCGGGCGAAGCCGTCGAGAACGGCAGCATCACCGACGTGTTCGACAACATGCGCCATCCCTATACGCGGGGCCTGTTCTCGTCGATCCCGCTGCCGAGCGCCGACAAGAACGCGCGGCCGCTGCTGCCGATCCGCGGCCAGCTTCCGCTGCCGCACGACCGGCCGGAGGGCTGCTATTTCGGCCCGCGCTGCGACTATTTCGAGGCCGGCCGCTGTGACCACGGACTGATCCCGATGGAGGATACCGGGGCCGGCGAGCGCCACGCCGTGCGCTGCGTCCGCTTCAGGGAGATCGACTGGTCGGTGCCGCTCGAGCTGCCGGATCCCGGTCCGCCGGTCGAGGCGGGCGATGTGGTCCTCAACGTGCAGCAGTTGCAGAAGCACTACGAGATCGAGACCGGCGGCCTGTTCCTCCCCGGCGAAAAGAAAACCGTCAAGGCCAACGAGGCGCTCGATTTCCGGGCGCGGGAGGCCGAAACGGTCGCGATCGTCGGCGAATCCGGCTGCGGCAAGTCGACCTTCGCCAAGGTGCTGATGGGCCTGGAATCGGCAACCGACGGCGAAGTTACGCTCGACGATGTCAAACTGGGCCAGCTGGCCGTTCAGAAACGCGACGAGGAAACGATCTCGCGCCTGCAGATGGTGTTCCAGAATCCGTTCGACACGCTCAACCCGAGCCACAGCGTGGGCGGCCAGATCGGCCGGGTGATCCGGAAGTTCGGCGTCGAGACCGACCGCGAAAAGGTCGAGGAACGGGTCCACAGATTGCTCGATATCGTCAAGCTGCCGCGCGATTTCGCCAAGCGGCGACCGCGCCAGCTCTCCGGCGGCCAGAAGCAGCGCGTCGGCATCGCCCGCGCCTTCGCCGGCGATCCGAAGGTCGTCATCGCCGACGAGCCGGTCTCGGCACTCGACGTGTCGGTCCAGGCGGCGGTCACCGGCCTGCTGATGGACATCCAGCGCGAGAACCGCACGACGCTGCTGTTCATCAGCCACGACCTTTCGGTCGTCCGCTATCTCGCCGACCGCATCGTCGTGATGTATCTCGGCCGGATCATGGAAAAGGGCACGACGGACGAGATTTTCGCCCCGCCCTACCATCCCTATACCGAAGCGCTGCTGTCGGCGGTGCCGATCGCCGATACGTCGGTGAACAAACGCAAGGTCGTGTTGACCGGCGAACTGCCGTCGCCGGCCAATCCGCCCTCCGGATGCGTGTTCAGCACCCGCTGTCCCTATGCCATGCCGGGCGTGTGCGACGTGACCGCGCCGCCGGTGCGTGAGTTCGCCGACCGCCACAACATCGCCTGCCATCTTGAGCCGGAGCAGCTGACGGCGATGGAGCCGGTGATCACGATCGAGGAAGAGCAGGCCGCCTGAACCGGCACCCGCTCTCCCGTCCCGGTCTCGCCGATTGCTTCCGCGGCGCGGCGCGCTATCATCCGGGAATGAGCGACGACGATAGCGAAGGCGACTGGGCGTTCGCGGAAACCGACCGGGCAAATCCGGACGAGGTCGATTACGATCTGGACCGGGTGCTCGAGTCCATGGTGGCCCTGCGGGCGGAAATCCCCGAGGACGCCTTCACCGCCGGTATTCTGGGCACGGAGCGGGCCGGCAACGGCATCGTGATCGACGAATCCGGCCTTGTCCTCACCATCGGCTATCTCACCACCGAAGCCGAAACGATCTGGCTCAACACCCATAGCGGCGCCGCGGTGCCGGGCCACGCGGTGGCCTACGATTTCGAGACCGGCTTCGGCCTGGTCCAGGCGCTCGGGCGGCTGAATTGTCCGGCGCTCGAATTCGGCAGTTCGAGGAACCTTGGCGCCGGCTCGAAGGTCGTGGTCGCGGGGCACGGCGGATACGAACATGCCCTGGCGGCCCGGGTGGTCGGCAAACGCGAATTTGCCGGCTATTGGGAATACGTCCTGGACGAGGCGATCTTCACCGCGCCGGCCCATCCCAACTGGGGCGGCGCCGCCCTGATCGGACCGGACGGCAAGCTCTACGGCGTCGGCTCCCTGTTCGTGCAAAACGCCCGCGGCGGCGAGCAGCGCTCCGACGGCAACATGATCGTGCCGATCGATCTGCTGCCGCCGGTGTTGAGCGATCTGCAAACCTACGGCGTCTCCAGCCGCAGCGCGCGCCCGTGGCTCGGCCTCTATGCTGCCGAAGTGTCCGACCAGCTCGTCATCATCGGCCTGGTCGAGGACGGGCCGGCCCATAAGGCCGGGCTGCTGCCGGGCGATATCGTGCTTCAGGTCATGGGCTCGCCGGTCGGCGATCTGCCGGATTTCTTCCGCACGGTCTGGGAAACCGGCACAGCCGGAACCCGGGTGCCACTGACAATCGCGCGCGAGGGCGAGGTCTCCCAGGTCTCGGTCAGGAGCATCGATCGCGGCAGCATGCTCAAGCCGCCGAAACTGCACTGAAACCCGCCGGCGCCGCCATGCCGTTCAGGAAGGCCGCGGCCGCGCTTCTCCTCCTGTCGATCCTGTCGGCCGCGCCCGGCGCACGGGCTTTCGACCCGCGCTGCCCCGTGGCCACCGAGGAACGGGCCCGGGCGCTGGCGGAACGGGCTGCGGCCTTCCTGAAGTCGAACGGCGCAGGGGTGGCGCTGCCGGCCTTTACCGCGCGGACGCACGGCTTCGGCGCCGGCGACCTCTATGTCTTCGTCTTCGATTTCCACGGCACGATGCTGGCCAGCGGCGGCTGGCCGGAGCATGTCGGAGCGAATGTCGTCGGTCCTGACGGCGCCGGCGGCCCCTATGCCCGCATCCGCCGCCGCGCCGCGTCTCCGGCAGGCCGCGGCTGGGTCCGTTACAACTGGTACAGCCCCTGCACGCGCTCCATGCAGCCCAAGATGACTTATGTCATCCGGGTCGGCCGCTACATCGTCGGGGTCGGGGCCTATACGATTCCGAGCGTGTAACGGCGGGCGGCAGCCGATGCCCTTCCGGTTCGGAAAGCGCCCGGATCCCTCTACCGCAACGCGTCGATCGCGCCGGCCTCGACCGCAGCGCGCAGGGCGGAAAGCGCCCGGTCGGTCTCCCGCGCCAGCCGCCAAATGCCGGCGAAGTCGCGCGGGCGGCGCAGCAGGCCGGCGAGCACGGGCAAGGCCCGCGTCCTGCCGTCCGGCATGAGGCCGGCGAGCGCCGCGCGCGGCACCGTCCGGCCGGCCGGATCGCCGATAGCGCGGATGGCCGCGAACGGGATACCGGCGTCCCGGGCCACGGCGGCGACGGCGTGGCTCTCCATGTCGACCGCCAGGGCGCCGTGGCGGCGGAACAGCCGGCGCTTGTCCAGCGCGGTCATCACCGGCCGGTCGCTGCCGACGATGGCGCCGCTGTCGAAGGTGCCGTCGATCCGCAGGAGGGCCTTGACCCAGGGCTCGTGCGCCGGCATCGCGGCGCCGTCCGGCCCGATGACCGAGGACGCGATGACGATCACGCCGGCGCCGAGCGACGGGTCGAGCCCGCCGGCGACGCCGAAGCTGACCAGGCCGGAAGCGCCGTACGCCGCCATGGCGCGCGCCGCGGCAGCGGCCTCTTCGGGCCGCCCGGCCGCAGCGCGGACCATCAGAAGCTCCGCCGCGCCGGCCCGGCGCAGACAGGCGGCCTCTTTCGCGAGGCCGGTGACGATGCCGAGGCTACGCGCGGCGGCAGGCTTTTCGGTGGCTTCGGTCATGCCCGGATCGTAGCGGGGCCCGGCGGCGCTGTCCTGCGGATTGTCGCCGACGGCGAGCCGAAGCAGCTCTACGACAGGTTTTCCAGCTTGCAACGCAGCACGAAGGGCTATATCGTGAACAAAAAGGCTGGAGAAACATGCTGAGCCCTGAGATCATCGCTGTCGTCGGCACAGGCATCGCCCTCGCCGCCACAATCCTGCCCTCGCTTCACTCGCTGCGGCGGGATGTGAGCGGTTTGCAACGCGATATGGGCGATCTCCGCGAGCGGATGGCGCGGCTCGAGGGGCTGTTCGAGGGGTTTACCGGGCGCACGCACACCGATCCTGCGGAATAGCCGCTGCCCGATCTCTTCCGTTCCAAGCGGTCCTGAAAGGTTTCCGGAATCGCCGGTCAGTGATCGGCGTCAGCCTGTGCCGCCTCGAAAGCGGCCTGCTGTTCGGCCGTCGCCTCCTTCTGGTGCTTCGCCTTCCATTCGGCAAACGGCATGCCGTAGACGATCTCGCGCGCCGCCATCTTGTCGAGCTCCAGCCCCTTCTCGTCGGCGGCGTCCTTGTACCAGTTGCTCAGGCAGTTGCGGCAGAAGCCGGCCAGGTTCATCAGGTCGATATTCTGCACGTCGGTGCGCGCGCGCAGATGGCCGACCAGGCGGCGGAAGGCGGCGGCTTCCAGTTCGGTGCGGGTGGCGTCGTCCATCGGTCGGGGCTCCGGCTAGGCTGTGCGGTGGCCGTGATCTTGGCGCCGCCGGGTGCGAAATCCAGAGGGCAAATTTGCCCCGCCCTAGCGGAAAACGAACACCGGGCTGCTCCAGGCCTGGAAGCCGTCTTCGGTGTAGACGCTGATCCACAGCGGGTTGTCGCCGCCGTCGGACAGCGGGATCGTCACCGTCTCCTCCATCTCGCGGACGCTCAGGGTTTCCGGCAGCCGGAAGGCCTTGACCCGCCGGGCGAGTCCGCCGGCTTCCAGCACGGTATCCTCCAACCCGATTTCGCTCAGCGCCGCCGCCAGGGTGCCGCGGTTGGTTTCGATTTCCACCGCGCCGGCATCGCCGTCCAGCCAGACGTCGAAGCCGCCATAGTTGCCGGTGGTAATGGCCTCGAAGACGACCTTGCCGTCGCCCTCCGTTTCCAGCCGGCGCTCATGGTTCCAGACATTGATCTTTGCCAGCCGGTCGATTTTTGCGCGGCTGAACCGGGCCTCGCCGCTCCACGCGCTGTCCCGGCCGCGGCCGCGATATTCGGCGCCGCTCCACAGCACGCGCAGCCGGTTGCCGAGGTCGCCGGCGCCATAGGGACGCAGCGTCCGGACCACCGTCGTCCCGTTGCGCACCTCGATCCGCTCGATCGGCGTCTGGGCCACAACATGGAGCTTCAGCGCCGCCTCCCGGTCCGCGGTCTGCACGATATCGCCCATCATTACGGAATCGACGCGGCGGGTTTCCGTATCCGGGTAGACGTTGGGATCCCGGTCGAACAGGGTGCCGCCGCCGGCAAGAGCCACCTGCACGTCCATGTGCATCCGGGTTCCGGTCGTGCCGTAGGTATGGCGCCGCCGCACCGCGTCCATGATGCCGTCGCGGGTCAGGTCTTCAGCCAGAAAGCAGGTCAGCCCGCCATAGGCGCCGAACATCGAGGCGCCGGGATAGCTGGCGCCGGGTCGGCCCTTGTGGCCGTCGCTGTTGCACACCACGCCGCAACGGTGGCCCAGCGCGAAGCCGTCGGTCAGCAGCCATTCGAAGGTGCCCCAGGCCGAATGGATTTCCATCGCCTTTTCGACCCGCGGATCGTGGGCAAAGGCGGTATCGGCATAGCGCCCGCCGACATGGGCGTAGACGAAGCAGTCCTCGTCCTCGAGCGCCTCGAACAGCAGCCGGGCATTCGGCGCGTCGGTATCGAGGTCCGAGCGGTCGACCAGCAACGCGTGGGAGGACCGGCGGATCTGCCGGCCTTCCTGCCGGAAATAGACGTTGCGGTCGCCGCCGACCGCCGTGTTGCCCGACCATTCGTAACCGGGAAAGGTCACGAACATGCCCGGCTCGTCATGGCGCGCGGTCAGGGTGTTGATATGGGCCCAGAAGGCGTTGTTGACCTGGAAATCGTTGGCCTGGTGGCTGGTGACGTCGAGCACCGCCTTGTTGCGCGCGAAATCGAAATACTGCTCGGCGGTGGTGACGCCGATGCTCTCGCCGCTCTGGCCGTGCAAATCGCCCCAGTAGCCGGCATAGGCACCCTCGCGGACCATCATCGGATGGCTCTCGGCGACCGCGGCGCCCGCGGCATCGCGCACGGCTATGCGCAGCAGGCCGGGCCGGTCGACCGTCAGCCCGTCGAACACGACCGAGCGGTTGCCCTTTTCGTAGCGGTAGCGCTCCGGCAGGCCGTTGACCGGCAGCGTCGTCTCGAAGGCGAAGTCGCCCTCGGCCAGCGGCGTCGGGTTGCCCCAGGCGTCCTCGGCCTTGAGGCCGAAGCGGAAGGGCTCGCCCGGCCGGCGCAGGGAGGAGAGCACGGCGCGCCAGACCGCGGGCGGGCCCGGCACGACGGCGACGCTCGGCGTGTCGACGATCGGCGTGAAATGGCCGGAGGCGCACACGTCGGCCAGCACCTTGAACTCGAAGCCGCCTTCCACGAAGGTCTGCATCTTCATGCCCGGCGATCCGCCCGAGGTATCGCCGAAGACGATCGTGATGGTATCGCCCTCGCGGAGATAGCCGCCGCGAACCCGGGCGGTGAGCGCCCGCCAGCGCGGCCGGGAAGCGACGCCGAAGCCGGCATAATCGAGCACGATACGCGCATTGCCGCTGGTCTGCGCCGAGACATAGCCGGGCGCAGCCGGATCGTCGACCTGCAGGCGGCCGAAATCGGTCATCGCCCTGAACGCCACGCGGATCGCGCCGGTATCGTCCAGGCCGTAGCGGCCGACCGTATAGGTCAGCGTGAAGGTCTGCGCCGAGCGCGCCGCCACCGGATCCGAGGGCTCCAGCTTCGCATGACCCAGCAACACCGGGTCCGCGCCGGGCTGGACCGCCGGCCAGGCCTCGCCAACCAGATGTTCGGGCACCGGCCCGTCGAGCGTGTTGGTGAGCATGCTGGCAGTCCTCCTTCGCGCGGCTTCCCGCCGGTTCGGGCCATCGATTTGCCGTTGCCGATCGGACCGGCGCCGCGCGGACGGTACACGCCCCGACGCATCAAAGCGACTCGACAGAAGGCGCGAAAACTATATAGTTTTTTGCAGTTTATGCAGATCAAGAATCCGGGGAGGCGTATCATGCCGCATCATCCAATATCCCGCGCCGCGCTGCTTGCGGTTGGCGCTGCCATCCTGCCGACCTTCGCGGCATACGGACCGGCCGGACCGGCCGTCGCCGCCGACTATCCCAGCAAGCCGATCACACTGGTCATTCCCTACCGGGCCGGCGGCAGCACCGAAACCATGGGCCGGATTTTCTCCAAGGCGCTGGGCAAGGAGCTGGGCACCAAGATCGTCATCAAAACCCGTCCGGGCGCCGGCGGCGGGGTCGGCGCCCTGGAAGTCTCCAAGAAAGCGCCCGACGGCTACACGCTGCTGTTCGCAGCCGCAGTGTCACTGCTTTGGCACCCGCTGACGCGGAGTATCGGTTTCGACGTCGACAGCTTCACCTATATCGGACAGATCACGAACTATCAGCAGGCGCTGATCGCCCGGCAGGACGCGCCGTTCAACACGATGAAGGAATTGATCGCCCACGCCAAGACCAAGCGGCTGAACTATGCCGACCAAGGTCCAATGCAGCGCGCATTCGTGGATTTCATGGGCGCGAAGGAAGGCGTGAAATGGACCGGCATCCCCACCAAGGGCGGCGGCGAGATGGTGCCGTTCCTGCTCGGCGGGAAAGTCGATTTCGCCTGGAGCGGCGGTATTCATCAGCGCTTCGGCGGCAAAATGAAAGTGCTCCTGTCGTTCAACAGCGGCCGGCTCGCAGCCTCGCCTGACGTGCCATCGATGCAGGAACTGTACGGCGTGTCGATGCCGAGCCAGGCCGTCATCGTCGGACCCAAGGGGATGGACGCTGCGGTCGTGGCGAAGGTTGAAGGCGCCATCAAGAAAGCCGTTACCGACAAGGCGTTCCTCGACCTGCTTGCCAACAAGTTGCGCTTCCCGGCCAAATTCGCCGGGCACAAGGCGCTGACGGCGCAGATCCAGGAGGTCGTCGCCGGCATGAAACGGGTCATCGCCGCCACCAAGAAGTGACGGACCGGCCAAGCACGCCCGATACCGGCGCCAATCCGGCGCCGGACCCGAACGCGCCGGCGGCAGGAACGCCCGGCGGTCCCGGCCCGCGGCAGGAACTTGCCGCGGGCGCGGTGCTGATCGGCCTGTCGCTGTTCGTCCTGCTCTGGCTGATCCCGAATCATACCGGGGAAGCGACCGACGATCTTGAGGTCGCGCCGGGCTTCTTCCCGCAGATAGCCGCCGTCTCCTTGCTCGTCCTGTCGGTGCTGCTGGTCGGCCACCGGCTGGTCCGCTTCCCGAAGCTGCGCAGCATCCGGCCGGCAACCGACGGCCTTGCTGTCCTGTCTGAAATCGCGATCCTGGCGGCGGGCGGCCTGCTGGTCGCCTGGGCGCTGGGGGCGGTCGGATATCTCGTCGTCGCGCCGGCGGTGATGCTGGCCGGCCTGCTCGCCGGCGGCGAACGGCGCTGGTGGGTCATCGCGCTCGTCATCGCCGGCATGACCGCCGCGACCTGGTTCGGCGCCGACCTGCTGTTCGGCGTGGTCCTCCCGTGAACCGGCGCCGGCGGTAACGGCGGGTCGGCGGCATGATCGAGCAACTGATCGCCGGGTTCGGCAATGCGCTGACGGTGACCAACCTGCTGTTCATCGCCGCCGGCATCACGCTCGGCATCGTCATCGGCGTGATTCCGGGGCTGGGCAGCGTGACGGCGCTCGCGGTCCTGATCCCGATCACCTTCTACATGTCGCCGCTCGCCGCCATCGCCTTTCTGGTCGGCGTCAACAAGGGAGGCACGTCGGGCGGCGCGATACCGGCCATCCTGCTCAATTCGCCGGGAACGCCGGAAGCCGCGGCGACCGCGCTGGACGGCCATCCGATGGCCAGGCGCGGCGAATCCCAGCGCGCGCTCAAGTTCGCGCTGTTCTCCTCGGTCACGGGGGACACGATTTCCGATCTCCTGCTGATCGTGCTCGTCGTGCCCTTCGCCGCGATCGCGCTGGAATTCGGCCCGCTCGAATACACCGCCGTGCTGCTGTTCGCTTTCGCCCTGCTCTCGGGCATCTCCGGCGATTCGCCGATCAAGGGCCTGATCGCCATCGCCTTCGGCGTGTTCCTGTCGACCGTCGGCCTCGACCCGGTCGACGGCTCCCAACGCATGGTGTTCGACGAGGTCGAGCTCTACGACGGCTTTCCCCTGTTCTCCCTCGCCGTCGGCTCGCTCGCCATGGCCTCGGTGCTCGGCCAGCTGTTCGAATTGTGGCGGGCCAGGGGCGAGAAACGCCTCAGCGTCGAGGAATACGCCCGGATCGAGACCCGCCTGCCGGCGCGCGAATTCTTCGGCCACTGGAAGACCATCGGGCGCTCGGCGCTGATCGGCTCCGGCGTCGGCATGCTGCCCGGCCTTGGCGTCACGCTGGCCGCCTTCCTCAGCTATGGCGCGGCGCGGCGGGCCTCGAAGGAGCCGCAGAGCTTCGGCCGGGGCAACCCGCAGGGCATCATCGCGACCGAGGCGGCGAACAGTGCCGTTGTCGGTGCGAACCTGGTGCCGACCATCGCGCTCGGCATTCCCGGCAACATCGCGGCGGCCCTGCTGATCGGCGCCTTCATCATCCACGGCATCGTGCCCGGCCCCTTCATGCTGACCAATCACGGCGAACTGGTCTACGCCCTGTTCGCCTCGATGCTGATGGCCAACGGCGTCCACCTGGTCATCGGCCGCATCGGCATCCCGCTCTGGGCCCGGATCGCCCGGACGCCGCGCGCGATCATCCTGCCGCCCGTATTGGTGATGTGCATCGTCGGCGTCTACCTGCCCAACCAGTCGATCTTCGGCGTCGGCGTGATGCTCGCCTTCGCCTGCCTCGGCCTGGCCTTCCAGCGCCTCGGCTTCCCGATCGTCTGCATGGTGATCGGCTTCCTGCTCGGCGGCATGCTGGAAAATTCGGTGCGCCAGTCTCTGCGCCTGCACCAGTCGGACCTGACCGCCTTCTTCGGCAGCCCGATCGCCCTGGTCTTTCTGGCGCTCACCCTGTTCGTCCTGCTCCGGGCGCTGCGCCGTGCCTGACGGGCCGCCATTGACCGATCCGGTCGAACGCGCCCTGGCCGCCTATCTCGACGGCGCGGCGGATCCGGCGGCGCGCACCAAGCGCAGCGCCGTCCGCCTCGCGGTGGCGCAAGCGATGCGCGATGGCGTGCTCAGGGACGGAGACCTGCTGCCGCCGGAAAAGCGGCTTGCGGAAATCTTCGGCGTCAGCGTGGGAACCGTTCAGGCGGCCCTGCAGCAGCTCCAGCAGCGCGGCGAGATCGTGCGGCGCAGCGGCTACGGCAGCCGGGTCGTGCTCGGCGACGGCTTCTCGAGCGCGATCTGGCATTTCCGCATCGTCGACCGCGAGAGCGGCCGCCGCCTGACAGTCGAGGCGGAGCAAATCCGGATTGACGAGATCGGCGGCCCGGAACCGGACCGGGGCGAACCGGCCGATCCCCTGGCGCCCGTCTGGTCCGCCTTTCTCGGCGCGGACGACAGCTATGTCCGGATTCGCCGCAACCTGACGATGTCCAACGGGGAGGCGGTTATCGGGCGCATGGTCCTGCGCACCCGGACCGCGCCGGGCATTCTCGAAATCGCACCGGAAGAACTCCACGCGGTCAACATCCGCAGCTTCCTGCAAGACGAGTTCGGCGTCGCGACCGCCCGGGCGAGTACGGAAATCCACTGCGCCGATTTCGATGCAGTACGCGACCTGTTTCCCGGACGCGCGCCCGTCGCGCCGGTTCTGGAGCTGCGCGCGCGGGCCGTGGCGCACGACGACAGTCCGGTCTATTTCCAGACGATCCACATTCCGTCGGAAACCTGCGCCTTCGCGTTCTGATCCGTCCGGCCGTTTCGGGCAGCCCGGCGGCTGTTCAGGGCTCGATCGTCATGGCGACGCGGAACCCTGTCTTGCTGTTGCGGTCCTTCCACCTGCCTGACATGCGCCTGCCGCTGCGCATATCCCAGGGAATGTCGCTCCACGAGCCGCCGCGCAGCACGCGCTTCCGGCAATCGGCGCCCTCCGTCCGGGCGCTGCCGTCCGCCGGGGCGCCGCGATAGCTGGCGTGCCAGCAATCGGCCACCCATTCGCGGACGTTGCCGTGCATGTCGTGCAGCCCGAAGGCGTTGGCCGGGAATGTCCCGACTTTTGCTGTTTTCCGGCCGTCCCAGCGGCTCCCGCACCCCTTGCAGTTCGCCCGGTTCCGGCCCGCGGCAGCGCCCCAGGGGAAGGAGGACCGGGTGCCGGCGCGCGCGGCATACTCCCATTCCGCTTCGGAGAGCATCCGGTAGGGCTGCCCCAGGAACTGCTGCAGCCAGCGGACGTAGGCCCGCGCGTCGCGCCAGCTCACATAGATCGCCGGGCGCTGGCCGCGGCCCCAGATGCGGTCCCCGGCCCGGTGGCCGCCGCAGCCGCCCGCGTTCACGCAGGCGTCCCATTGCGCAAAGGTGATTTCAAATTTGCTCACCGCGAAGCGCCGCATAACGGTCACGCGATGGCGCGGTCCCTCGGACTCGCCGCCCATCGTGAAACTGCCCGCCGGAACGACGACCATCTGCGGGCAGAAATCGCAATCCCGGAACTCTTTGCCCGCCGGCCACAACAGGTCGAGACGGTTTTGCTCAGCCGTCTGCAGGGCTTGCTTGCCAGCCGCGGATTTCGGTTTCGCGGATTTCTGCGCCACCGGTTTTCTTTTTGCCGATTTCTTCGCCGCCGCGGGTTTGCGTTTCGCGGAAGTCTTCGCCGCCGGTTTGCGTTTCGCAGCTTTCACCGTCGCTGCCCGCTTCTTGCCGGGCCGCCAGGCCTGGGCAAGTTTGCGCGCCTCGGCTCGTTCCCGCGCCGTCATGTCGATCGCCAACGCATCGCGTTCGGGCACCGCCCTGGCGCTGCCGCGCGCGGCGGCGAGATCGAACCATTTGTGCGCCTCGACATAGTCCTGCGGCACGCCCAGCCCCTTGGCGTAGGCCAGACCCAGCGCCAGCATCGCGCGGGCGTCGTTCGCCTTCGCCGCCACCTTCCATTGCGCCACGGCCCGGGCATGGCGCCCGTCTTCCCAGGCGCGCTGGCCCGCCTTGTAGTCTGCCTGCGCCGCGACGGCGCACAACAGCACCAGCCCGGCGCAAATCGCAGCCAGTGAGAATTTGCGCTCGACCATCTCTCTGCCCTTCCGTCCGCCCGCCATCGTCCGCTCACATCCTTCCCGGTTTCCTTCCCCTTCGTCTACCCGGTCGCCCCGGCGGTCTCCGGCGGCGGCGGGACGGTCCACAGGAAGACGAGGCCCAGGACCGCCGCAACGGCAGCGACGGCGAGCGCCGAGGTAAAGGACCGGTTCAGCCGATCGGCGTGATAACGATATAGACCAGCGGCGCGCCGCCGAAAGCCGCCAACGCGGCTTATTCGCGCTTTTGCCCTGCGGCCATGGCTTCGAGCAATCCTTCGACCTTGCCGACACGGCCTGCGAGACTCCAAAGGAAGCCGAGGATCGCGATCTGGAGCGGTCCGAGAATGCCGGCAAGAACGAGGATTGCAACGAACTCGGGGGTCATGTGCCAAACTTATTTGGCAGCGTCGGCAAAATTCAATCGTTTTCCCGGCAGGTTGTCGGTTCGAGCGGCTTGTTACGTTGTGTCCTCCCGCGCTTCCGGCGGCGGCGGGACGGTCCACAGGAAGACGAGGCCCAGGACCGCCGCGGCGGCCGCGACGGCAAGCGCCAGGGTGTAGGTGCCGGTCCGGTCGAACAGGGCGCCGGCGATCAGCGGCGCGGTCAGCCCGGCCACGCCCCAGGCGCTGAACAGCCGGCCGTAGACCCGGCCCAGGTTGGCCGGGCCGTAATATTGCACCGTCGCCGCCGGATAGCCGCTCGCCATGCTGCCATAGGCGAAGCCGATCAGCGCGAGGACGATATAGACCAGCGGCGCCGAGCCGAATATCGCGAGCGCGCCGAGCACGGCCGCGGCCAGTATCTTCGCGAGGAGCAGGACGGTGCGCGGCCGCAGGTAATCGGTGGCGAAGCCGGAGGCCAGCCGCCCGGCGCCGTTCGCCGCCGTGATCAGGCCGGTGCCGAGCGCGGCGGCCGGCGCGACCAAATCGTAGGCGTTGACGATGGCAGCAGCGTGGCCGAGCGCCATCAGCCCGGCCGTGCAGCCGCAGAAAAAGCAGAGCCACAGGCGCCAGAACGGGCCGGAGACTGCCGCGCCGCCCTTCTGGTCGTCGGGGCGCGGAATCTGCGCCGGGGCAATCAGAATCGCGCTGACGATCCCCATGGCCGCGAAAATCGCCGCAATGACCAGGAAGGTATCCCACACGCCCCAGCGTTCGGGGCCGATACGGAACAGCGGCGCGAAGACGACGGCGCCCAGCGCGTAGGAGGAAACCGCGATGCCGGTCGCCAGGCCGCGCCGGCTCTCCAGCGCGCCAACCGCCGATTGCAGGGCCGCGCTGTAGGCGATGCCGCTGGCGAAGCCGAACAGGACGCCGTAGCCCAGAATCACGCCCCACAGGCTTTCGGCCATGCCCGAGAGCAGCAGCCCGCCGGCCGCCAGCGCCGTCGTCGCGAGGGCCGGTTTGAGCGCCGTGCCCGGCCGGACCAGCACCGGTGCCAGGAACATGGTGGCGGCGAAGGCGACGGTCGCGACCGCAAAGATGCTGCTGACCGCCGCCCGCCCGACATCCAGCGCCTCCTGGGCGGGCGCGATGAACAGGCTCCAGGCATAGAGCGAGCCGGTCATCAGGTTGAGCAAAACCGCGCCGGCAAGGATGCGCAGGACCGTCATCGGCGGTGACCGCCCGGACAATTGCCCGTCCCGCGGATGGCCTGCATTGCGTCACCCCTCTGGACCGGTTCGCCGCCGTGTGTACACTCGCGGCAACCTCCGGGATACCCAAAAATGGAGGCGGTTCATGGCCGCTGTGGGGAAAGTCCGCGCCCGCTTCGGACGATCATGAACGATTCCCCCGGTCAGCGGAGCGCCGGCGCCGGTTTCAGGGGCTTTGCCGGATTTGTTGGCGGGACCGGCCTTGTTATTGTCCTCGTCGCTATCGCGGTCGCCCAGGTCGATATCGCGGCGCAGTTGTACTGGCAGGCGTTCGAATTCCTGGCGCGACTAATGCCGCCAAACTCCGGACTTCCGACGGCGAAAGACCTCGCAGCCCTGCTTCCGGTGCCGGAGGGCTTCGCGCTTCCCGGGGTTCCCGTCGCTGTCTGGGTCCCGACCGCGATCCTGGCGGGTCTCTGGAACCTCGTCGCGCTCGCCGTCTTCCGGCTCTGGGTGCTGGGCGTGCCGCTCCATCCCGTCCGGGGACCGATCCGCCATCCCTTCGCCCTCACGCCCCTCAACCGGCATTTCCTGCCGCCCGGGCGGCTGGCTTTCGCGACGGCCGTTGCCGTGTTCTGGCCGCTGCTCGCGGCGCGGGCGTTCCACGACCGGTCCGACCTGTTTTCGTCTGCAGCGGCGGGGGCGCCGGCGCTAAAGGAATGGGCGCTATGGCCCGGTGCCGGCCGGTTATTGGAAGGCTGGCTCGAATTGGCAACCGTCCACGCCGCGATGGGCGCGCTGGGCCTGGTATCGATGGCCCTTGCCGGCGCGCTGGCACGGCGCCGCGGTCCCTTCCACCATTACCATTGGCGCACGCAGCCGGTCGCCAAGCTCTTTTTACCGGTGTTGCTGGCGCACCTGGCGGCGTCGGTACTCGCGGCAGCCCTGTTCCCCAATCCGCTACACGCGCTCGTCGTTCTGTCGTCGCTGCTGGCGCTGACCCTCGCCGCGTTCCTCGGGCAGGTCGCCACACTGTCGGTCGAAGCGCGCCGCGACCGGCGCCTGAAGCGCCTCGAAGGTCTTGAGCGCGAGGGCCGCGCCAAGCCATCCGACCTCGCGTTCCGGGAAGCGACGATCCGGTTCCTCCTGGGAGACGGGCCCAAGCCCTCCGGGAAGCCGGGCCGCAAGTCGCAGCGTCGGTCCAGGCCGACTTCGCCGACGCGAGGCAAAAAGGCGGGCCGGCCCTCCGGCCCGGCCGGGCGGACGAAAAGGCGGCTCCGCTACACCGCCGCTTTCCTGGCCCTTGCGATAGCAGCATCCACCGTATCGGTAATCTACATCTGGTTTCGCCTCCCAGATGCCGACCAGACCCGGCAAATCGCCCGATCGGTCCACTACCATGTCGAGAAGACGACAATCCCGGCGCAGGGCAATGGAGGAGCCCTCGTCCGTCTGCGGCTGATCGGCAACCGCTACGACTACAGCCTGAATTACAGCCGCGAGAATATTTCGGAAGATTTTTTCAATGCGGTTATCGCCAGCGAGGACAACAAGTTCGACAGGCCGACGGCCTATCGATTGCCGTACATCGTCTTCAAATTCGGCGAAGCGACGCTCTGCTACCTGGCAAAATCGACAGGCTTGCGAAGTCGGGATTGCGCCGGCAACAGCACGGTGCCGCAGCAACTGGCCCGGAACCTTCTGTCCAGCGAATACCGCAGCATCTGGCGAAAGATCGTCGAGTTCGTCTGGGCCCTCAAGATGGAATTTCATCTGGAGAACGACGAGATACTCGAACTCTACGCCAACCGCGTTTACCTGGGGAACCGGAATTACGGCGTGGAAACGGCCTCCCGTCACTATTTCGGAAAACATGCGAAAGACCTGTCGCTCGGGGAGGCCGTTTTATTGGCGGCGGCGATCAAGAAACCGTCCAGATGGAACTTTTTCAACGATCGTTCGGGAGCCGAGGAGCGCGCCAGGCTGATTCTGGAACTTATGAAACAGCAGGGCTACGCGCCGGCCGGCGCATCCTTCGGCGCCGGGTTCCGCCTGCGCCCGGCCGGGGTCCGCCCCAACAAGCCCTATCTCGGGCATCTGTGGATGTGGATCGAGCCCCGCGCGAGGAAGGTCCTTCGCGACCGGCCCGACGGAAAATACAAGATCGTCACCGCGCTGGACGCCGAGGCGCATGTCTACGCCAGGGCCGAACTCCAAAGGGAAGTCCGGCGCTGGCGGGACAGGGGAATTCCGGTCGCCGAAGGCGCGGTCGTCGTCATGCGTCCCGACGGCAGGGTTCTCGCCATGGTGGGCGGCGCCGGCGACGATCCGAAATCGCGCGGCACCAACCGGGCGAAGCGGACGAAAAAACTCTTCCCGCGCCCGCCGGCCTCGGCGTTCAAGCCGTTCCTCTACCTGGCGGCGCTCGAGCGCGGACTGAAGCCGAGCCAGCTCATCGACGCCGGCCCGGTCAGCATTCCGATCCCCGGCGGGAAACGCTACGAGCCGGCCAACCATGACGGCGCGGTGTACCGGCGCAAGGTTCCGATGCGCGACGGCCTCGTGAAGTCGATCAACACGGCCGCGGTTCATCTGCTGCGCAAGCAGGTCGGATACAAACGTCTGTTCGACGTGCTGCGGCGGCTCGGCCTCCAGACGCGATACCTCAAGGCAAAATGGGGCATCGCCCTGGGCCAGAGCGGCGTGCCGCTGATCGAGATGATGGGCGCCTACGGCGTGCTTGCCAACGGCGGCCGGCGGGCAACGCCCTACGCCATGCTCGCGATCATGCGGGAATCGGGCGACATCGTGTGGCAGCGCGAGACCCGGGCCAGGCCCCCGATCTTCGATCCGCACCATGTCAGCGACCTGAACGCCATGCTGCTCGACGTGGTGAAGCACGGCACCGGCCGACCGGCGGCACTGGGCGTGTCGGAGGCCATCCGGACGAGGCGCGAGCGCGGACCGGGCGAGGCTGCCGGGTGCGGCCCGCCGTCAAAGGTGAATGTCGCGGGCAAGACCGGCACGGGCGACGAATTCACCGATGCGTGGTTCATGGGCTATACCGCGGACCTGGTGATCGGCGTCTGGTTCGGCAACGACACGCCCAGGACGATGCCCGAACTCTACGGCGCGGCGGGACCGGCGCGCACGTTCAACGGCATTCTTTCCCGTCTGGCCAGATTTACCGCGGTGACCGACCCGACCTGCCCGCTGCCCTGACCGCACCGTTGGGCTGTGGCGACTCCGCAGGTCCGGCGCCGCAATCGCTGTACGCCGTGCAGGCCGCCTTTCGCATGGCCTGCATCGCGTCAGCCCCTCTGGACCGGGTTGCCGCCGTGTGTACACTCACGCCATTGTCCGGGATAGCCGAAGAAGGAGCCGCCTCATGGCCGCGATCGAGAATGTCCGCATCCCCTATGGCGGCTATTGGAGCACGCCGTTCTCCAAATGGCAGAACAGCTTCGCCGAGCTGCATTCGATCCGGTTCGCCGCCCATGTCGCCAGGGAGGCGCTGGCCGAGCGGGAGATCGACCCGCAGAGTTTCGACCATGCGGTGATGGGCATCACGACGCCCCAGGAATCGAGTTTTTTCGGCCTGCCCTGGCTGATGAAGATGATCGGCAACGACGCCGTGCCCGGCACCCAGGTCTCCCAGGCCTGCGCGACCGGCGCGCGCGTGCTCCAGACCGCCTCCTTCGAGATCGAGCGCGGCATGGGCAGCGCCTCGCTCTGCGTCGCGGCGGACCGGACGTCGAACGGCCCGGTGCTGAGCTATCCGAGCCCGTCCAACCCCGGCGGCGCGCCGGATATCGAGCGCTGGCCGATCGACGGGTTCGAGGGCGATCCGCTGGGCGGCCCGCCGATGGTCGGCACGGCGGAGAACTGCGCCCGCGACTGGCAGGTTTCCACCGAGGAGCAGCACGACGTCGTGTTTCGGCGCTGGGAACAGTATGAGATGGCGCTGGCGGACGACCGCGCCTTCCAGAAAGGCTACATGAAGCTGCCCTTCGAGGTGCCGGACAAGCGCTTCCGGAAGACGGCCGGGACCATCGACGGCGACGAGGGCGTGCGGCCCTCGACCCGCGAAGGCCTCGCACGGCTCAAGCCGGTCCAGGAAGACGGCACGGTCACCTTCGGCGGCCAGACCCATCCGGCCGATGGCAACGCCGGCGTCATTCTCGCAACGCCGGACAAGGCGCGTGCGCTGTCGAAGGATCCGTCCGTCGACATCGCGGTGCTCGGCTTCGGCATGGCGCGGACCAAGCCGCACTACATGCCGGCGGCGCCGGTGCCGGCGGCGCAGCAGGCGCTGGACATGGCCGGGCTGACGATCGGCGACATCGACGCGGTCAAGACCCACAACCCCTTCGCCGTCAACGACGTCGTGTTCGCCCGGGAGACCGGCTTCGACGTCGACGCGATGAACAACTACGGCTGCTCGCTGATCTTCGGCCATCCGAACGGGCCGACCGGCCTGCGCCTGGTGATCGAACTGGTCGAAGAACTGGTGCAGCGCGGCGGCGGGCGCGGCCTGTTCACCGGCTGCGCCGCCGGCGACAGCGCGATGGCGGTCGTCGTGGAGGTATCGCAGGCCCGATGAACGACGTGCGCCCGATCCCTGACCCGATTCCAGACAGGGACCCGTCGACCGGCTGGACCAAGGACTGGCCCTATACGCCGCTCCGGCTCCCCGAACGCGCGCTGGAGATCGAGCGGCGGGACAACGGCGAGACCATCCTGCGCAACCCGACGCCGCTCGAACCCTATCCGGTGCAGGTGTCCGACGACCTGCGCCGGCAGGCCGCGCGCATTCCGGACCGGACCTTCCTCGCCCAGCGCGGCGCGGACGGCGACTGGGTCCACCTGACCTACGCCGCGGCGCGCGACCGGGCGGACCGGGTCTCGCAATGGCTGCTCGACAACGGCCACAACGGCGACAACACGGTCGCCATCCTGAGCGACAACAGCCTGAACTTTGCGGTCCTGCAACTCGGCGCAATGCAGGTCGGCATCCCGGCGATGCCGGTCTCGCCGGCCTATTCGCTGATGTCGAAGGACTTCGCCAAGGTCCGCCATGTCTGCGACAGCTTCACGCCCAGCCTGATCTATGTCGAGGACGCGGCGCTGTTCAAACCGGCGCTGGAAGCGGTGAAGCCGACCGCAACGATCGTGGCGACGCGCAACGTCGAGGCCATCGCCGGCGCTATCCCGTTCGGCGACCTGTTGGCGGCCGAGGCCGACGAGGCGGTCGAGCGCGCCTATGCGGCGGTGACGGGCGACAGCATCGGCAAGATCCTGCTGACCTCGGGCAGCACCGGCCTGCCCAAGGGCGTGATCAACACCCAGCGGCTGATGTGCTCGTCGCTGACCCAGATCGGCCAGGTCTGGCCGTTCCTGCACGACGAGCCGCCGGTGATCTGCGACTGGCTGCCCTGGAACCACACCTTCGCAGCGAACTTCAACTTCAATACCATCCTGCGCTTCGGCGGCACCTACTGGCTCGACGAGGGCAAGCCGGTGCCGGGCCGGTTCGACGCGACCCTGCGCAACCTGCGCGAGGTCAAGATCAACCAGTATGTCAACGTCGCGCGGGCCTACGACCTGCTGGTCCCGGCGCTCGAGGCCGATCCCGCCTTCGCCGAACATGTCCTGGGCGACTGCCAGTATCTGTTCTATGCCGGCGCCGGCCTGCCCCAGGCGCTGTGGGACCGCATCGAGGCGCTGTCGATCCGGGTGCGCGGCGCGCGCATCCCGATGATGACCTCGCTCGGCTCGACCGAGACCGGCCCACCGGCGATCAAGGGCTACTGGCCGTGCGACCGGTCGGGCACCGTCGGCCTGCCGATTCCCGGCCTGGAGGCCAAGCTGGCGCCGGCCGGCGGCAAGACGGAGATCCGCTTCCGCGGCCCGAACATCGCGCCGGGCTACTACCGCAATCCGGAAAAGACCGCCGAGGCCTTCGACGCGGAGGGCTTCTACCGGATCGGCGACGCCGTGAAATGGATCGACGAAGCGGACCCGATGCAGGGCCTCAGCTTCGACGGGCGGGTGGCGGAGAATTTCAAGCTGCTCACCGGCACCTGGGTCGCGACCGGCGTGCTGCGCCTCGATGCGCTCTCCTTCCTCGGCCCGCTGGTCTCGGATGCCGCGGTGACCGGCGAGGACCGCGACGAGGTCGGCCTGCTCGGCTTCGCCAACCTGGACGCCTGCAAGGCGGCGATCGGCCCGGCGGCGGAGGGCCTGTCGCCGGCGGACGTCGTCGCGCATCCGGCGGTGCACGACGCCCTGCGGGTAAAGATCGCCGCCTACAACCGCGAGCATCCCGGCTCCAGCCAGCGCATCGCCCGCGTCCTCTTGATGACCGCGCCGCCGGATATCGACGCCGGCGAGATCACCGACAAGGGCTACCTCAACCAGCGCGCCATCCTGAACGCGAGAGCCGGCCTGGTCGAACGGCTGTACGCGGGCGAAGGGGCGGATGTGGTGACGGTGTAGTAGAAAAGCGCCCCTTGGTCGCGTAGCAGCCGCTTGGTGCGCTTGCCCGCCGTTATTGACCATCGGTTGCTTGTGCAATATATGTTTACAGTCGGATGGCAGGTATCGAACGCTGTCCGCCACCTATTTAGGGGCGCCTTCGGGCGCCCCATTACATTTTGGGGAAGGACGGATCGGTGCAAATCGCTATTTTTGTGGACGCAGGCTATCTCTATGCCCAAGGGTCAGCCCTGCTTACCGGTCAGAGACAGCGGCGGGAAACGATTAGGCTATCCGTTAAGGACGCCTTGAAGCGGCTGGCCGAAGAAGCGGAACAGGCAGCTCCAGGAACGCGTCTGCTAAGGATCTATTGGTATGACGGCCTACCTCGCGCTAATCGCCCCACACCCGAACAGAATGAAATTTCCTATGCCTCTGACGTCAAGCTCCGACTCGGGATGGTGAACAATCAGGGACAACAGAAGGGTGTGGATTCCCTGATCGTTACAGACCTTATCGAGTTGGCACGGAATCGAGCAATCAGCGATGCCCTAATTCTTTCAGGCGATGAGGACATTAGAATCGGTGTTCAGGTCGCACAGACTTTCGGCGTCAGGATTCATCTACTTGGAATTAAGCCGGCGAGCGCCTCCCAATCCCCTGATCTGATACAAGAGTCCGATACGCACAACGAGTGGGATAAGCGCACCGTTAGCCAATGGATGGAGGTACACGCGGCGACACATGAGCCCGTTCGCGCCCACTCCTTGCCGTCGCGCGCAAGAGATGCCGGGTTAGCCCAATCGACCGGGTTCGGAGCAGATGCGGCGGTCGAAACGAAATCCACTATAGCATCGCTGGAAACGCCAGACGTTGAGCGTATCGTCAGATATTTAGACACGAACAGAGACCTGATCCCACCCGAAATCGACCGTCCGACATTGGCGCGCCTGCGAAATCGTCTCGGTAGAGACTTGACGGATTGGGAGCGCAAGGAATTTCGCAGGATATTTGCGTCGGAACTTCGATCTGCCGTATCCGGATTTGTCGAAACGGGCGGGGCTGAAAAAAGCTGAATGCGGCCGCCTTGATCGCCGCCGGCCCTCGCAGTAGCTTTCGCCCATGAGCCATTTCACCGCCGCACCCCTGCCGATCCGGGCCGACCTCGCCGCCGCGCTCGACCGTGGCTGGGCGCAGCTCGGGGAAACCGGCGCGTGGCTGACCGGCACGGAACGGGTGGCCGTGGTGCGCGAGGCGCGGGCGGCGTGGGACTGCGCGGTGTGCCTGGCGCGCAAAGCGGCGCTATCGCCCTATGCCATAGACGGCGACCACGACGCGGCGACGGATCTGCCCGAGCCGTGGGTCGACGTCATCCACCGGGTCGTCACCGACGCCGGGCGGCTGACGGAAAAATGGTGCCGCGAGGTCCAGGGCCGCGGCATCGGGGAAGACGAGTATATCGAGCTCGTCACCGTGGCGACCATCGCGACGGTGATCGATATCTTCGCCCTGGCCATCGGGCTGCCGGCGCCGGACCTGCCGACGGCGCAAGTCGGCGCCCCGCCGCGCCGCCGCGATCCGACCGCGACCCACGGCCCCGGCTGGGTTGCCACCATCGCCCCGGAAAACGCCAGCGCCGATTTCGCTGATTTCTACGGCAACGAGTCCGGCTTCTATATCCGCCGGTCGCTCACCCTGCTGCCCGGGGAAGCGCGCAAATTCTGGTCGGTCATGAACCTGCTCTACATGCAGGACCCGCGCATCCGCGAGCTGGACGGGCTGGACCGGTCGATCAATCGGGCACAGATGGAATTTCTCGCCTCGCGCGCCTCGATGATGCTCGACTGCTACTACTGAACCACCAGCCATGCGGCGCGGCTCAGGTTGAGCGGCACGGAAACCGGCGACGACTACGATCTCACCGCCATCACGGACGGCGGCGACGGCGCGATTCCATACGGCGGCGAACTGAACGCCTTCGTCGAAGCGATCCTAGGGCGCGATCCGTCAGCGGTCGCGGCGGCCCGCGCCGCCGTAGCCGGGGCGATGGGCGAGGCCGCCATGGTCGACGCTGCGGCTACCATCGCGGCCTTCAACGCCTACCCGCGCGCCGCCGATGCGACCGGCATCCCGCTGGAGGACGCCAAGCGGGTCGCGACCGCTGAACTGCGCCACGAACTTGGCCTCGACGCCCTGGAAGTGGCGGCCTGACCCTTCGATACGCCCCGCCCTTCGATACGCCCCTGATAAAATCCGGGGCTACTCAGGGCGAGGGGCATGTCTGTAAAGAAGATTACTTACCAATCCCTCACCCCGAGTAGGCGCGTCAGCGCCGTATCGAGGGGCGCAACAGGTCTCAAATCGCCCTAATTTTTCGCCTTCGGGTGGGCGGCGTCGTAGACGTCGAGCAGGCGGGCGGTGTCGACATCGGTGTAGCGCTGGGTGGTCGACAGGCTGGCGTGGCCCAGCAGTTCCTGGATGGCGCGCAGGTCGCCGCCGCCGGCGAGCAGATGGGTGGCGAAGGAATGGCGCAGCGCGTGCGGCGTCGCGGTCTCGGGCAGTCCGAGCGCCGGCCGGAGTTTTCGGACCAGCAGTTGCACCATCCGCGGGCTGAGACGTCCGCCCTTCTTGCCGACAAAGAGCGGCCCGTCCGGCGTGAGCGGATGGGGGCAGAGCGCGAGATAGCGTTCCACCGCCTCGCCGACGACCGGCAGGACCGGCAGCACGCGCTGCTTGCTGCCCTTGCCGGTGACGACCAGCGTCGGGCCGAAGGGCGCGGCGCTGCGGTTCAGGCCCAGGGCTTCGGCAATACGCAGGCCGCAGCCGTAGATCAGCGTCAGCACCGCCTCGTCGCGCGCCGCGATCCAGGCCTCCGTGTTGTCTGTCCCGGCCATGTCCAACAGTTCGCCGGTCTCGGCCACGCTCAGAGGCTTGGGCACGGCGTGGGGCAGTTTCGGCGCACGCAACGCCGCTACTGTCGGATTGTGCAGAATATCCTGTTTATCCAGAAAATTGTAAAAGCTGCGCACGGCCGATACCGCCCGCGCGGTCGAGCGGCGCGCCTTGTCGGAGCGCGAGGCGAGCCAGGAGCGGAAATCCGCTGTGCCGAGTCGTTCGAGCGTAACGCGATCGGCCCGCGCGCCGAAATGATGGCCGAGAAACAGCAGGAAGGCGGTGAGGTCGCGCCGGTAGGCCGCCACCGTATGCTCGGAGGCCCGCTTTTCGTGCCTCAGCCGGGCCAGCCAATCGTTCAGATCGCGGCTGACCGCGGGATCGAATGCAGCGTCGATTTCCTCGCCGGCGCCAGCCGATGTCCCGGACGGAAGCGGCTCCGCTCCTAGCCGGGCAGGTCCAGCCATGCGCGGGCCGTGCTCTCGATAACGCGGGCGAGGAAGAGATAGGGCTGACGCCCGCTGCGCTCGACGAAGGCGTCCGGATCGCGGCTGCCCAGGGCAAGCAGGCCGGCCGGCGCGCCGCGGCCGATGCTCAGGCGGATCAGCAGGTCGGACCGCACCAGCGAGGCTGCCCCGCCATACAGCAGGCGCTCGGCCCGGACGGTGTCGCGGCATCGTTCGGCGATGTCGGGGCCGCCCAGCAACGCATTCACCGCCCCGCAGGGCAGCAGGTTGACGCCGCTGCGCGTTCGGCCGTTCGGCTGCCCGTCGCCGGCCTCGATGCACAGGCCGACCGCGTCGATCCGCAGGGTGCGGACGACGTCGTGGGTGATCGCCTCGACGAACTGTTCGAAGTTGCGGGCGTCGATCAGCGCGAAGCAGGCTTCGTGAACCCGCGCCTGCTGCCGGACCAGCCGGCGCGCGCCGTCAACCGCCGCCGCCTCTCCCCGGCGCGCCGCAGCCAGATCGCGCTGCAGGCGCTGCACCAGGTACCGGCCGAAATCGATCGGGCCGTCCTTCTCGCCGGCGCCGGCCACCGGAGGCGGGGTCAGGATGGCGGCCAGTTCCGGCCGGTCGGTCAGGAAGTCCGGATGGCGGCACAGCCAGTCCGCGACCCGGTCGGCCGAGAGGGCCGCTGGCGCCGGTGCTCTGGAAACTTCCGCCTTGCTCACCGCCCCGGCCCCCGGTTACCGCCCTAGCCGGCTTTCTCGGCCGGCGCATCCTCCGACAGGATGGCCTGACCGGTCTTTTCCCAGTCGGCGAGGAAGGCCGCCAGCCCCTTATCGGTCAGCGGATGCTGGAACAGCTGCCGCAATACCGAAGGCGGCAGGGTCGCCACATGCGCGCCCATGCGCGCCGCCTCGACCAGGTGCATCGGGTTGCGGATCGAGGCGACCAGAACTTCCGTCTCGATCTCCGGATAGTTGTCGTAGATCCCGACGATATCCGCGATCAGTTGCATCCCGTTGGTCGAGATGTCGTCGAGCCGGCCGACGAAGGGCGAAACGTAGGTGGCGCCGGCCTTGGCCGCGAGGATCGCCTGGCCGGCCGAGAAGCACAGGGTGACGTTGACCTTGATATTCTCGCTGCGGAAGGTCCGGCAGGCCTTCAGGCCGTCCATCGTGAGCGGCACCTTGATCACGACGTTGTCGGCCACCCTGGCGAGCTTCTGACCTTCCCGGACCATGGTGTGATAGTCGGTCGCCGTCACCTCGGCGCTGACGTCGCCCGGCACGACGCGGCAGATCTCCCCGATGGTTTCCATGAAGTCGCCGCCGCTCTTGGCGATCAGCGACGGATTGGTCGTCACCCCGTCGAGCAGGCCGGTCGCCGCCAGGTCGCGGATCTCGTTGAGATCGGCCGTGTCGATGAAGAATTTCATCGGGTTGTCCTGTCCTTCCGGTGTCCTTCCGGCGACGCACTGGCCGCCGGCCAATGGCTCTGTTATCCGTCGGTCTCATGATAGCCCAGCAACACCGGCGCGCCAAGCCGGAGACCTGACAACATGGCCGGTTCCAATTGCTCCAAAGAAGTAGAAACGCCGACATGCCGCCGGCATCGTAGGGGAGGGTTTCAAACCCTCCCCTACAGCCCGCTGGCGACGGACGGCGTGCGGGAATGCATTTTTCCCTCCGGTCGGCCGATACCGTTGACGCACAATGCCGGCTAGGAGCGACCGGGCGAAGGTGCTGCTGCCGATGCCGGTCGGCAGCGGCTACGACTACCGGATACCGGCGGATATGGCGGTGTCCCCCGGCGATTTCGTACGGGTGCCGCTCGGGCCGCGCCGGATGACGGGCGTGGTCTGGGGCGCGGCCGACGGCGCCGTGCCGGACGACCGGCTCAAGGCAATGATCGCCCGCCACGATGCGCCGCCGTTGTCGGTCGCGCACCGCCGGTTCATCGACTGGATCGCCGCCTACGCCGTCGCCGCGCCGGGATCGGTGCTGCGCATGTCCGTCCCGGTGCCGGAGGCGCTCGATCCGCCGGCGCCGGAGACCGGCTACCGGCTTGCGGCCCCGGCGGCGGCTCCCGCCCCGCCCGGTGTGCGGATCACGCCGCAGCGGCAGCGCGTTCTGGTCGCGCTTGCCGGCGCGGGCACCGTCGCGGCCGAGCGGCTCAGGGCTGCGGCGGGCGTATCGTCCGCCGTGCTGACGGGCATGGCGAAGGCCGGCCTGGTCGAAGCGGCGCCGGTCGCCGTCCGCGCGGACTGGCCGGCGCCGGACCCGGACCGCGCCGGAGTCGCCCTGTCCGCAGATCAAGGGGCCGCCGCGCAGGCGCTCGCCGGGGCGGTCGGCGCGGGGTATGCGACCCTCGTGCTCGAAGGAGTCTCCGGATCAGGCAAGACCGAAGTCTATTTCGAAGCCATCGCCGAGGCGCTGCGTCAAGGCCGGCAGTCGATCGTCCTGCTGCCCGAAATCGCCCTGAGCGCCCAGTGGCTGGCCCGTTTCGAGCAGCGCTTCGGCGCCGCGCCGGCGCCCTGGCATTCGGACCTGACCCGCGCCCAGCGGCGGCGGATCTGGCGGGCGGCGGCGACCGGCACGGCCCGGGTCGTGGTCGGCGCGCGCTCCGCGCTCATGCTGCCGATGCCCGAGTTGGGCCTGATCGTCGTCGACGAGGAGCACGACCAGAGCTTCAAGCAGGAAGACGGCGTGGTCTATCACGCCAGGGACATGGCGGTCGTCCGCGCGACGCTCGAGGAGGTTCCTGTGGTGCTCGCTTCGGCGACGCCGGCGCTGGAGACCGTCGCCAACGTCGAACGGGGGCGCTATGCGCGCCTGGTCCTGCCGGAACGCCACGGCCGCGCCGCGATGCCGGCGGTCGAACTGCTCGACCTGCGCGAGGAAGGACCGCCGCGCGGACGCTGGCTCGCCGGCCGCATGGTCCACACGATCGCCGAAACGCTGGCGGCGGGGGAGCAGGCCCTGCTCTATCTCAACCGCCGGGGCTATGCGCCGCTCACCCTGTGCCGCGGCTGCGGCCTGCGCCTGGAGTGCCCGCAATGCGCGGCCTGGCTGGTCGAGCACCGGCTCGCCGGCCGGCTGGAATGCCATCATTGCGGCCACACACGGACGCTGCCCCGCGAATGCCCGGAGTGCGGCGCGGAAGACAGCTTCGTGCCGTGCGGACCGGGCGTGGAGCGGCTGGCGGAAGAGGTCGCCGGCCTGCTGCCGAGCGCCCGGGTGCTGGTGGCGACCAGCGACACGATCCGCGGGCCGGCGGCTGCGGAAGCGCTGGTGGACGACGTCCGGGACGGTGCGGTCGACCTGCTGATCGGCACGCAGATCCTCGCCAAGGGGCATCATTTTCCCCGGCTGACCCTGGTCGGGGTGGTCGATGCGGACCTGGGCCTCGCCGGCGGCGACCTGCGCGCCGCGGAGCGGACCTGGCAGATGCTCAACCAGGTCGCCGGCCGGGCCGGGCGGGCGGAGCGTCCCGGGCGGGTGATCCTGCAATCCTGGCAGCCGGAACATCCCGTATTGCAGGCGATCGCGGCCGGCGACCGGGACGGTTTCATCGCCGAGGAAAAGGCGGGGCGCGAACGCTGCGGCATGCCGCCCTACGGCCGGCTGGCCGCCATCATCGTATCGGGCCGCCGCGCCGAAGCGGTGCAGCAGGCGGCGCAAGCGCTCGGACGGTACGCGCCGGTGCAGGACGGCCTGGCGGTGCTCGGCCCGACGCCGGCGCCTCTCGCCCTGCTGCGCGGCTACTTCCGCCACCGCCTGCTGGTAAAGGCCGCGCGGACCGTCAACCTCCAGGACTATATCCGGCGCTGGCTGTCGCGGACCCCGCAGCCCGGCGGCGTCCGGATCAAGGTCGATATCGATCCCTACAGCTTTTCCTGAGAAAAACGGGCCGGGCGCCGTACCCGCCGGAACCGCCCGCAAATCGCTGCGGCCACATTACGCAGCGCCGGTTTCTTGCCGATTCCGAAGCCACTATGTTAGCAAAATCCGGCCTGACAGGCAGGGGTCCGGGCATGCGTTCGCCCCGGAATTTCCTGGAAAAATCACCAATTTCCACGGCAGTCTGCCGCGCTCCGGCGCTGAGGGTTCGCCGCATGCCGTGGAGCGGGACATCGGATTTTGGCGTCAAATTCGAGTGATACCAGCGGCATCGCCGAGCGGTACGCAACGGCGCTCTATGACATGGCGGACGAAGCGAAACAGCTCGACGCCGTGGCCGATGACCTGCGCGGGCTGAAATCCATGCTGGAGGACAGCGACGACCTGCGCCGCCTGGTCCGGTCGCCGCTCATCGACCGCCAGGTCCAGACCGCGGCGATGATGGCCGTTCTCGAAAGGGCCGGTGTCGGCGACCTGACGCGCCGCTTCGTCGGCGTCGTCGGCCAGAACCGCCGCCTGTTCGCGATGGGCGCAATGATCGACGCCTTTCTGGCCGTGCTGGCGCGGCGGCGCGGCGAGGAAACGGCCTATGTGGCGAGCGCCGCGGCGCTGAGCGACGCACAGCTGGACCGGCTCGCCGAGACCCTGCGGAAAGCCGTCGGGTCGAAGGTGCGGGTCGAGACGGCGGTCGATCCGGCGCTGATCGGCGGGCTGGTGGTCCGGGTCGGCTCCCGGATGGTCGATTCCTCGGTCAGGACCAAACTGCAGCGCATGCAACTTGCGATGAAGGGAGCCTGAGGGCATGGACATCCAGGCCGCAGAAATCTCCGCAATCCTGAAACAGCAGATCGCCGACTTCGATACCGAAGCCGATGTCGCCGAGGTCGGCCAGGTGCTGTCGGTCGGCGACGGGATCGCCCGGGTCTACGGGCTGGACAATGTCCAGGCCGGCGAGATGGTCGAGTTCCCGGGCGGCATCAAGGGCATGGCGCTGAACCTCGAGATCGACAATGTCGGCATCGTGATTTTCGGCGACGACCGGGACATCCGCGAGGGCGATACCGTCAAGCGGACCGGCGCCATCGTCGACGTGCCGGTCGGCACCGGCCTGCTCGGCCGGGTGGTCGACGGCCTGGGCAACCCGGTCGACGGCAAGGGCCCGATCGAAGCAGCCGAGCGCGCGCGCGTCGAGGTCAAGGCGCCGGGCATCATCCCGCGCCGTTCGGTGCACGAGCCGATGCAGACCGGCCTGAAGGCGCTGGATGCCCTGGTGCCGATCGGGCGCGGCCAGCGCGAACTGATCATCGGCGACCGGCAGACGGGCAAGACGGCGGTGGCGATCGACACCTTCATCAACCAGAAGGGCGTCAACGCCGACGAGGACCCGGCGACCAAGCTGCACTGCATCTACGTTGCCGTCGGACAAAAGCGCTCCACAGTCGCGCAGATCGTCAAGACGCTCGAGGAGAACGGCGCGATGGACTATTCCATCGTCGTCGCCGCCACCGCGTCCGACCCGGCGCCGCTGCAGTTCCTGGCGCCCTATACCGGCTGCACGATGGGCGAATATTTCCGCGACAACGGCATGCACGCGGTGATCGTCTACGACGACCTGTCGAAGCAGGCGGTCTCCTATCGCCAGATGTCGCTGCTGCTGCGCCGCCCGCCGGGACGCGAGGCCTACCCCGGCGACGTGTTCTACCTGCACTCACGCCTGCTCGAACGGGCGGCGAAGATGAACGAGGAGCACGGCGCCGGCTCGCTGACCGCCCTGCCGATCATCGAGACCCAGGCGAACGACGTCTCGGCCTACATCCCGACCAACGTGATCTCGATCACCGACGGCCAGATCTTCCTGGAGACCAACCTGTTCTACAAGGGCATCCGCCCGGCCATCAATGTCGGCCTGTCGGTGTCGCGCGTCGGCTCGGCCGCCCAGGTCAAGGCGATGCGCCAGGTCGCCGGATCGATCAAGCTGGAACTGGCCCAGTATCGCGAGCTGGAGGCCTTCTCCCAGTTCGCCTCCGATCTCGACGCCGCCACCCAGCGCCAGCTCGCGCGCGGCGCGCGCCTCACCGAGCTGCTGAAGCAGGACCAGTATGCGCCGCTTTCGATGGATGAGCAGGTCGTGTCGATCTTCGCCGGCGTGAACGGCTATCTCGACACGATCGCGATGCGGGACGTGACCCGCTTCGAGGCCCAGTATCTCGCCGCGATTCGCGACAAGGGCGCCGATATCCTGGCGACGGTCCGCGAGGAAGGCGTGGTCAGCGACGAGACCGAGGCGAAGCTCAAGGCCTTCCTTGACGATTTCGTCAAGACCTTCGCGTAAGGGATTCGGGGCTTTCGGGAAGGACCGCGAAACCGCCCGGCGAGTCGCGCGGTCCGGCCGGAAAACGGAGCCAAAGGGATAGATCGGCGGCATGGCGAGCCTCAAAGACCTGCGCAACCGCATCGCGAGCGTGAAGTCGACGCAGAAGATCACGTCGGCGATGAAGATGGTCGCCGCCGCGAAGCTGCGCCGCGCGCAGGAGCAGGCGGAAGCCGCCCGGCCCTATGCCGAGCGCATGGACCGGATGCTCGGCTCGCTGGCGGCCAGCCTGCAGGGCCGCGCCGGCGTTTCGCCCATGCTGGCCGGCACCGGGGACGACCGGACCCACCTGCTCGTCGCGGTCACCTCCGACCGCGGCCTGTGCGGCGGCTTCAACACCGGCATCGTGCGCCGGACCCGCCAGATGGCCGCCGAGCTGACCGAAGCGGGCAAGACGGTCAAAATCGTCTGCGTCGGCCGCAAGGGCCGGGACCTGCTGCGCCGCGACTGGGCCGATGCGATCGTCGGCGCCTACAGCGATATCGGCCGGCGCCGGCTGGGCTTCGAGGATGCCGACGCGATCGCCGGAAAAATCACCGAGATGTTCGAGGCCGGCGAATTCGACGTCTGCACGATGATCTACAACCGGTTCAAATCGGTCATCAGCCAGGTCGTCACCGCCCAGCAGCTCATTCCCTTCGCGCCGCCGGAAAGCGCAGCGGAGGACGAGTCCGACAGCGGCGCCGGGGCCCCGGCGGCAATCTATTCCTACGAGCCCGACGAAGCGGAAATTCTCGCCGACCTGCTGCCGCGCAACCTGGCGGTGCAGGTGTTCCGCGGCCTGCTGGAGAGCGCCGCGAGCGAGCACGGCGCGCGCATGACCGCGATGGACAACGCGACGCGCAATGCCGGAGACATGATCGCCGGACTGACGCTGACCTACAACCGCACGCGCCAGGCGCAGATCACCAAGGAACTGATCGAAATCATCTCGGGCGCCGAGGCGCTCTAGAGAACGGGAGCTATCGATGGCCAGGAATAACGTCGGCAAGGTCTCGCAGGTGCTGGGCGCCGTCGTGGACGTTCAGTTCGAAGGCGAATTGCCCGAGATTCTGAATGCCCTGCACACCGAACGGGGCGGCCAGCCCCTCGTCCTCGAAGTGGCGCAGCATCTGGGCGAATCCACGGTGCGGACGGTCGCCATGGATTCGACCGAAGGCCTGGTGCGCGGCCAGAGCGTCGAGGACATGGGCAAGCCGATCGAGGTTCCGGTCGGCCCGGAGACCCTCGGCCGGATCATCAACGTGATCGGGGACCCGATCGACGAGCGCGGCCCGGTCGGCCACACGCGGACCTCGCCGATCCACAAGCCGGCGCCGGAATTCGTCGAACAGTCGACGGAGCAGGAGGTGCTGGTCACCGGCATCAAGGTCGTCGACCTGCTGGCGCCCTACCAGCGCGGCGGCAAGATCGGCCTGTTCGGCGGCGCCGGGGTCGGCAAGACCGTGCTGATCATGGAGCTGATCAACAACATCGCAAAGACCCACGGCGGCTTTTCCGTGTTCGCCGGCGTCGGCGAGCGCACCCGCGAGGGCAACGACCTCTATCACGAAATGATCGAATCCGGCGTGATCAAGCTGGGCGAAGACACCACCGAGGGTTCGAAGGCCGCGCTGGTCTACGGCCAGATGAACGAGCCGCCGGGCGCCCGCGCCCGGGTCGGCCTCAGCGGCCTCACCCTCGCCGAATATTTCCGCGACGAGGAGGGGCAGGACGTGCTGTTCTTCGTCGACAACATCTTCCGCTTCACCCAGGCCGGCTCGGAAGTGTCGGCGCTGCTCGGCCGCATACCGTCGGCGGTGGGCTATCAGCCGACGCTGGCGACCGACATGGGCGCGCTGCAGGAGCGGATTACCACCACCAAGAAGGGCTCGATCACCTCGGTGCAGGCGATCTACGTGCCGGCGGACGACCTGACCGACCCGGCCCCGGCGACGTCCTTCGCCCATCTGGACGCCACCACCGTGCTGTCGCGCCAGATCGCCGAACTCGGCATCTACCCGGCCGTGGATCCGCTCGATTCGACCTCGCGGATCCTCGACCCGCGCATCCTGGGCGAGGAACACTATCAGACCGCCCGCGATGTGCAGGAGGTCCTGCAGTCCTACAAGGCGCTGCAGGACATCATCGCCATCCTCGGCATGGACGAGCTCTCGGAGGACGACAAGCTGGTCGTCGCCCGGGCGCGCAAGATCCAGCGTTTCCTTTCCCAGCCGTTCGACGTCGCCCAGGTCTTCACCGGCTTCCCGGGCGTTCAGGTGCCGCTCGAGGAAACGATCTCGGGCTTCCGGGGCATCGTGGACGGCGACTACGACCACATTCCCGAAGGCGCCTTCTATATGTGCGGCAACATCGACGAGACGCTCGAAAAAGCGCGAAAGATGGCGGCGGAGGCCGCCTGAGCGGCGCCTGCGCAGGCAACGCGCAAACGGGCCAATAACGGGCGGGCCGGAAACGGGCTGAAGCATGGCTGACGAGAAAGTCGAATTCGAACTGGTGTCGCCGGAGCGGCTGTTGTCCTCCGAGGCCGTCGACATGGTCGTCGTCCCCGGCGCCGAGGGCGATTTCGGCGTCCTGCCGCGCCATTCGCTGCTGATTTCCGGGGTGCGCACCGGCGTGATCCAGGTCTGGAACGGCAATGCCGTGACCGACCGCATCTTCGTCGCCGGCGGATTCTGTGAGGTCACCGGCGAGCGCTGCACGGTGCTGGCCGAGGAAGCGGTCCGGGTCGAGGATATCGACCGCAACGCCATCGAAGCCGAACTGAAGAATTTGCGCGAAGACGCCGCCGACGCCAAATCGCCCGAGGAACGCACCGCCGCCGAGGCGCGAATCGCAACGCGCGAAGCCATGCTAGCCGCGGCCGGCTGACCGGTCTTTCATCGCACGACCGGACCGGATGTAAACGCTTCCGACCGCTGGACGCGCCGGGGCGCGCCGCCTATATTACGGGCGGTCAATCCGGGCGGATTGGGGGGCCGCCCCGTCATCGGTGAAGGCAGCGGACTGCCGACGGTTCGAGGCAAAGCGGTGAAGCACTGGACGCTCGACGATATTGCCTGGGAGAAGTTCGACCCGGGCAAGGTTGATCCCGAACTGCTCAAGGTCGTCAAGGCGGCGAGCCTTGTGGAGAAGAACGGCCGCGATTACGGCCGGTATCTCCAGGAAGTGTTCGAGGACGATCCCGAGTTTTCCGAAGCTGCGGTCGGGTGGGCCGAGGAAGAGGTCCAGCATGGCGACGCCCTGGGCCGCTGGGCCGAAATGGCCGATCCGTCCTTCGATTTTCCTGCCGCCTTCGACGATTTTGCCGCCAACGTCAAACTGCCCACCGGCATGGCCAGATCCGTGCGCGGCTCGCGGGTCGGCGAGCTGGTCGCCCGCTGCGTCGTCGAATGCGGCACCTCTTCCATGTACACGGCCCTCGCCAACGCGGCCGAGGAGCCGGTGCTCAAACAAATCTGCCACAAAATCGCCGCCGACGAATTGCGGCACTACAAGCTCTTCTACAAGCACGAGAAGCGCTATCTGGAGATCGAACGGATCGGCCGAATACGGCGCTTCTGGGTTGCACTGAGCCGGGCGCGCGAGACGGAAGACGACGAGCTCGCCTACGCCTATTTCGCGGCGAACAACCGGGGCGGCGACTATGACCGTAAAGCCGCCAACCGGGAATACTCCGCGACGGTGTACGGCTTCTACCGTTTCCACCATGTCCAACGCGCGGTGGCGATGGCCTTCAAGGCGGCCGGCCTCAAGCCGCACAGCCGTCTTTCCACCTGGATGTCGAGGGTCATTTACGCGGTTCTGAAATGGCGTACCCGGGCCGGCCGGCCGCCGCTCGCCGCCGGGGTCTGACCGGCGCCTCGAAACCCCGGCGATCCGCCGGATATCCGCCCGCTGTCAGCCGAAACGACCGGGCCGGTGACGCGCCCCGGCCCCGCTATCCGCGCGCCAGCGCCGCGATCGCCGGGGCGAATTCCGCCAGCACCGTTTCGTAGAGCGGCCGCTTGAATCCGACGATCAGCGCCGGCAGGCGCTCCGGCTCCATCCACCGCCAGGCGCTGAATTCCGCGTGGGCGCCGCCGATGCAGATTTCGGAGTCCGCTCCGTCGAAGCGCATGGCGAACCATTTCTGCGCCTGGCCGACATAGCGGCCCTGCCAGACCCGGCCGCGCAGGTCCGCCGGCAGGTCGTAGCTGAGCCAGCCGCGGCTCTCCGCAAGAAGCGTCACAGTGTCGATACCGGTCTCTTCGGCGAGTTCCCGGTGCGCCGCCGCCGCCGGCGCCTCGCCGGCGTCGATGCCGCCCTGGGGCATCTGCCAGGCGCCCGGCGTATCGATCCGCTCGGCAACGAACACCCGGCCCGCACGGTTGAGCAGCATGATGCCGACGCCGCGCCGGTATTCGGGGCCCGGTCCGGCATCGTCCGTCGCCGGCGGCGGGGCGGCGCCGGTCACGGCGTCCGTAGCCGGTGCGGCCGCTGCGGCGGCGCCTATTCGCCGCCGTTCACTTTCCTGAAGAGCGCGAGCCCCCTCAGCAGGTCGACGGCGCGGGACAACTGGTAATCGTCGGGCGCCTTCTCGCCGGCCGCCGCGGGACTGTCGCCGCCGCTCGAACCGGCGCCTTCCTGCTTCCTTCCGTTATCCTTCCTCTCCGCATCCAGGGCGTTCGGCAGGTCGACCTCCCGGCCGAGGCCGCGCGGCGCCAGCGCCGTCACTTTCGCCTGCTCGACGACGATGTCCGGAACGATGCCCTTGGCCTGGATCGAGCGGCCCGACGGCGTGTAGTAGCGGGCGGTGGTCAGCCGCATGGCGCCCTGGTTGCCCAGGGGCACGACGGTCTGGACCGAACCCTTGCCGAAGCTCTTGGTGCCCATGAGGATGGCCCGGCGATGGTCCTGCAGCGCGCCGGCGACGATTTCCGAGGCCGAAGCGGAGCCGCTGTTGATCAGCACGACGATCGGCAGGCCATCGGTCATATCGCCCTTCTTGGCGTTGTATCGGCTGCTGATCTTGGCTTCGCGGCCGCGGGTCGAGACGATCTCGCCGCGGTCGAGGAAACTGTCGGTGACGTCGATCGCCTGGGAGAGCAGGCCGCCCGGATTGTTGCGCAGGTCGAGCACGACGCCGCCCCATGCCTTGCCCGGCTTGCGCCGGAATTCGCTGAGCGCGGTATCCAGGCCGACCTTGGTCTGCTGGGTGAACGCCGTGATCCGGATGTAGCCGATATTGCCGATCGTCCGGTGGCGCACCGACTTGACCGTAATGATGGCCCGGACAATGGTGACGTCGAACGGATCGACTCCCTTGCGCCGGATCTTGATCGTGATCTTCGAATCGACCGGGCCGCGCATCATGTTGACGGCTTCGCGCAGGGAAATGCCGATGATCGGCTTGCCGTCGATATGGGTGATCAGGTCGTTCGCGCGGATGCCCGCCCTTGCGGCCGGCGTATCGTCGAGCGGCGAGATCACCTTCACGATGCCGCGCTCCGTCGTGACCTGGATGCCGAGGCCGCCGAACTTGCCGGCCGTATCGACCTGCATCTCCTTGAAGGCTTCGGCGCTCATATAGTTGGAATGCGGGTCGAGCGACTGCAGCATGCCGTTGATCGCGGCTTCCATCAGCTTTTTGTCGGTGACCTTCTCGACATAGCCGGAGCGCACCCGCTCGAAGACGGCGCCGAACAGGTCGAGATATCTGTAGGTGTCGGGTTCCTTCTCGTCCGCGGCCCGGACGGGAGCGGAGGCCGGTACGGCGATCGTCGCCGAAACCAGGAAGAGAACGGCAAGCGCAATACGTTTCATCCGTCTACCTTGCGTTTATCCGCCGCCAGCCAGGGCTGCGGATCGATTGGGCGGCCGCGCTGTCTCAGCTCGAGATAGAGCCAAGGAGTCGGCGTTTCCGTTTTCCCGACGATACCGACCGGCTCGCCGGCCAGCACCCATTGCCGGTTCACGACATCGATTCGCACCAGACCGGCGATGAGAGAGTGATATCCGTCGGTATGCTCGATGATCAAGATCGGTCCATAGCTGCGGAACGATCCTGCAAACACAATTTGGCCGTCATATGGCGCAACGGCCTGCGTGCCGGCCCGGGCGGCGAAGCGCAGCCCGTTTACGGCGAGGCCGAACCGGTCCCGGTCGCTGAACCGCTTCACGACGCGTGCCGGGACAGGCGGGACGACCCTGCCGCGGGCATCGCGGAAGCGGCGGAGCCGTTCCGGCCGTGTCAGCGTGGCCGCGCGTGCCGGCCGTTTCGGCGAGGCGACGGTAGTCTCCCGTTCCAGGTTCGCCATCAGGTCGTGCAGCGTCTCCGCCTGCCGGGTCAGCCGGGCGAGGCGGCGGCGGACTTCGGCCTTTTCCTCCCGGGTCTCGGCCAACAGGCGGACCTGGCGCCCCAGCAAGGCGGCGAGCTCCTGCCGGGTGCCGCGCAGTTGCCCGGCCTTCGACGCGATGTCTTCGCGCTGCCGCGAGACGTTGCGGCGGCGCTTGTTGTAGTCCGCCGCCTTGCGGCGCAGCAGATCCGCGCGGGCGCGCAGCCGCGGCACCAGGGAGCGCAGGACGATCGTGCTGCGAATTGCGTCCTGCGCGTCGGCGAAATGCATGGCAAGGACGCCCGGCGGGTTGCTCCGGATGCGCCGAAGCGCCCCGACAATGCGCAGGAACTGCCGTTCGTTGCGCCGGTATTCGGCGTTGTCCCGGCGAATTGCCTCTTCCAGCCGCGCCAGGCCGAGTTTGACGCGCATCAGCGCGCTTTCCTGGACCTGGAGGCGGCGGGCCACGGAAACGACCCGTTGCCGAAGGGCGCGCACCTCCACGGCGAGTTTGCCAGCGTGCCGGGTCAGCGCGGCATCCCGGCCGCGGCCCTTGTCGATCCGGCGCTCGACGTCCTCCAGCCGGTCCCGTTCGTTCCGGGCGGCCGCTTCGCCCGTTTGCAATGCAAACATGGCGGATACGGCGGCCATCGCGGCGACCGCCGCAAGCAGCGACCGGGCGGCACTAGGCAGCAATGGTCGCCGAGCCTGCGGCGCGGCCGCCGAGCAGGGACGCGCCGGTCATTTCGCGAGGCTGGGCAAGCCCCATGAGATCCAGGACCGTCGGCGCAATATCGGCCAGTGTCCCGCTGCGCAGGGTGCGCCCGGCTGCGCCTGCGGCGAGCAGGATCGGCACCGGATTGCGCGTGTGGGCGGTGTGGTTCTGCCGGGTCTCGGGATCGGCCATCTGTTCGGCGTTGCCGTGGTCCGCGGTGATGAGCAGGGCCCCGCCCGCAACCGTCACCGCCGCCTCCAGCCGGCCGAGACAGGAATCGACCGTTTCCACCGCCCTGACCGCCGCCGCCATGTCGCCGGTATGGCCGACCATATCCGTATTGGCATAGTTGACGACGATCAGGTCGAACGCGCCGCCATCGACCGCCGCGACCAGCCGGTCCGTCAGTTCCGGCGCCGACATTTCCGGCTGCAGGTCGTAGGTCGCCACCTTGGGCGACGGGACCAGGATTCGCTCCTCGCCGGCGAAAGGCGCCTCCCGGCCCCCGTTCAGGAAGAAGGTGACATGGGCGTATTTCTCGGTCTCCGCGATGCGCAGTTGCGTCAGGCCGGCGGCGGCGACCGCCTCACCCAGCACGTTGGCCGGCGCCTCGGGCGGAAACAGCGTGTCCATCCATTCGCTGTGCTGCGCGGAAACTTCGCTCATGCCCAGCGCGGCAGCGAATTGGACGGCCCGCGGCCGGGCGAAGCCATCGAATTCCGGATCGAGCAGCGCGCTGAGGATTTGCCGCGCCCGGTCGGCCCGGAAGTTCGCCATGAACACGCCGTCGCCGTCTTTCATGCCCTCGTAGTCGCCGACTACGGTCGGCCGGACGAACTCGTCGGTCTCATCGGCCACCCAGGCAAAATCGATGGCTTCGTCGGCCGAACCGGCGCGGGCCGCCAAACTGCCTTTCCCCTCCGCCAGCGCTACATGGGCGTCGGCGGTGCGATCCCAGCGCCTGTCGCGATCCATCGCAAAGTAACGGCCGCTCACCGTCGCGATCCGGATCGGGCCCTTGCCGGCAATGGCCTCCTCGAAGTCTGTTATGAAACCCTTGGCACTTCTGGGCGGCGTATCCCGCCCGTCGAGAAAGGCGTGGACCGCAACCGGAATGCCCCGCGCGGCGAGGGCGTTCGCCACTGCCGCGATATGGCGCTGGTGGGAATGCACCCCTCCCGGCGACATGAGGCCCAGAAGGTGGGCGGTGCCGCCGGTCGCGGACAGAGATTCGGCGAAGCGGCGGAAGGCCGGCCGGTCTGCCAGCGAGCCGTCGGCAACCGCTGCGTCGATCTTCGGCAGGTCCTGGAGCACGACCCGGCCGGCACCGATCGTCATGTGGCCGACCTCGGAATTGCCCATCTGTCCGCCCGGCAGCCCGACATGGTGTTCCGACGCATCGCCGAGCGCATAGGGGCAGGCTGCCGTGAGCCGGTCCCACACCGGGGTTTCGGCAAGGGCGATGGCATTGTTCGCCGCCTCGGCGCGATGGCCCCAGCCGTCCAGGATGCACAGCACCACCGGACGGGGCGCATCGGGACGGGACGCATGGGCACGGGGCGGGGCGGCGATGTCGGTCATCGGCGGACGGGCGGCAGGGGCCGGAGATGGTTCTGCGGAATGTTGGACGGCCGGGGCCGGCTGGCAACCGGACTCCGGGCCGCAACCGCGGGCAGCGCCCCGGAGCGTGGCAGGGAACAGGCGGTCGGAGCACAAGGCCGGGGCGGTCGGGCAGGCGGCAATTGCAGCCGTTTACCGTTCGGCCTATGTAGGGCTTCCGCGCCGCGGCCGGTGTGGAAGCATCGCCGCAGACGTTTCCCGACCGGCGCGGCAGCGCCGGGGCCCGTAGCTCAATCGGTTAGAGCCGGCCGCTCATAACGGTCTGGTTGCAGGTTCGAGTCCTGCCGGGCCCACCACTTCCTGCGAACCGGCCGGGGCGGTCGATCCGAGCGCGTCGAGCACGCGCTCCGGCGTCATCGGGATCGTCCGCAGCCGCAGGCCGGTGGCGTGGGCGACGGCGTTGGCGATGGCGGGCGCCGCGCCGACCAGGGGCGGCTCGCCGATCCCCTTGGCGCCGAACGGGCCGGACGGTTCCGGCTCTTCGACGATGATGGGATGAATGTCGAGCGGCAGGTCGAGCGCGCCGAAGACCTTGTAGTCCATCATGCTGGGATTGACCGGCTGGCCGTCTTCCCAAAGCAGTTCCTCAAGCAGGGCATAGCCCGCGCCCTGGACGAAGCCGCCCAGGATCTGGCCCTCGACCGACGTCGGATTGATCGCGCGGCCGACGTCGTGGGCCGCCCAGGCGCGCAGGATCTCCACCTTTCCGGTCACGGTATCGACCTCGACCTCGACGACATGGGCGCCGAACACATAGGTGCCGACGCGCTCGAAAGGATAGTTCCGGATGACCGCTTCCTTGTAGTCGAACGCCTCGCCGTCATAGACCAGCGCCCCGCTGCCGATGATCGGGCCGCCGGTCCGGTAGTGCGCGCGCAGCGAGATTTCTCCGAAACTCAATTCCCGCTCCGGCACCCCGACGATCCCCGCCCGGCCGCCCGGCCGGATCTCGATGTCGCCGGGCGCGCATTCGAAGGTTTCGGCGGCATGGCGGACGATCTGCTCGCGCACCGCATCGGCGGCCTGCGTCACGGCGCGGCCGACCATATAGGTCACCCGGCTGCCGCCGGTGCTCCAGTTGTAGGGCGCCGCGCCGCTGTCCGCCGGAGCTGAATCGACCCGGTCGACATCGATATCGAGCGCGCCGGCGCAGATCTGCGCCAGCGCCGATTCCGCGCCCTGGCCGAGATCGACGGCGCTGTGGGCGAGCGCGACGGCACCGTCTTCGAGCAGGCGCACCGTCGCCGACGTCCCGAGCAGGCCGCAGATATGCGCGAAGGCGGAGACGCCGATGCCGCGGCGCTTCCCGCCCGCGCCGATGCCGCCGTCCCGGCGCTTTTCGGCCCAGCCGGAGGCGTCGCGCGCTTCGGTCAGGCACGTTCCCAGGCCGCAGGACGTGATCGTCTGGCCGCCGATCCAGCGCCCTCCGGCCTCGACGGCATTTTTCAGCCGCAACTCGACCGGATCGAGGCCCAACCGGTCGGCCAGCTCGTCGATCTGCGCTTCGGTGGCGAAGGTCACCTGCGGGTTGCCGTAGCCGCGGAAGCCGGCGGCGCGCAGCCGGTTGGTGTAGACGGCGCGTCCCCGCAGCCGGCAGTTTGGGATTTTGTAGGGGCCGCGCGCCATCAGCAGGCCGAAGCCGAGCACGGCCGGGCTGTCCTCCGCATAGGCGCCGCCGTCGTAGACGATGTCGAGATCGCGGGCGACCAGGGTGCCGCCGGCCTTCGCGCCGGTCCTGACGCGGACGATGGCCGGATGACGCCGGCGCATCGCCATGAAGTCTTCCTCCCTGGTCAGCGTCAGCTTGACCGGCCTGCCGGTCGCCCGGGCGAGATGGGCGACCAGCGGCTGGATCGTGACGCCGGACTTGCCGCCGAACGCGCCGCCGACCGCCGGCGTGACGACGCGGATCTTCGACATCGGCAGGTCGAGGGCCCGCGACAGGGTCGCCTGCACCTTGTTGACCGACTGGTTGGCGGACCGGACGGTCAGCTTGCCGGCGCGGTCGAACTCGGCAATCGCGGAGACCGGTTCCAGATAGACGTGCGATTGGGACGGCACCTCGTAGACGCCCTCGACGATGACATCGCAATCGGCCCAGGCCGCCTCGACGTCGCCTTCGCTGAACTCCTGGCGCGCGATCTCGTTGACGCGCTCGAAGCCGAGGTCCGGGCGTTTCTCGTAGCTCTCGAATTCCCGATGGACCGGGACCGCGCCGTCTTCCAACGCCGCCGCGATGCTCAGCACCGGCGTCAGCTCTTCGTAGTCCACCTCGATCAGCGCCGCCGCCGCGCGGGCCGTGGCGAGGTCGGTAGCGGCGACCGCGGCGACCGGCTCGCCGACATAGCGCACCACGCCGGCGGCGAGCGGGGTCTCGTCGTAGACGAACAGGCCCCAGCGGCGCGCCGGCAGGTCGGCCCCGGTCAGCACCGCCTTGACGCCGGGCAGCGCCCGGGCGGCGGCCGTATCGATGCCGAGGATCCGCGCGCTCGGCCAGGGGCTGCTGAGGATCGCGGCGTGCAGCATGCCCGGCCGCGAAAGATCGTCTGTATAGCGCGCCGCACCGGCCAGCTTGTCGGCGGCGTCGCGGCGCGGCAGCCGCGCGCCGATCGATTCGGGAAGTCCGTTCATCGCCCGGCCATTCCGGGTTCGCTCCCGACGGCACGGCGGCCAGCGTTCACGGCAGCCTCGACGATGCTGACATAGCCGGTACAGCGGCAGATGTTGCCGCCGAGCCAATGGCGCACCGCCCCGGCGTCGGGCGGTTCGGCGGCGCCCCGGAACAGGTCCGTCAGGGCGACGATCATGCCGGGCGTGCAGTAGCCGCACTGGACGGCGCCGGCGCCGGCCATCTCCTCGCGCAGGAGCGCGGCGTGCGGGTCGCCGTCCAACCCTTCGATCGTGACGATTTCCCGCCCGGCGCAGTCGGCGGCCAGCATCAGGCAGCTTCGCGCCGCCTTGCCGTCGACCAGGACGGTGCAGGCGCCGCACACGCCGGTGTTGCAGCCGCGCTTGCTGCCGGTCAGTTCCGCCCGGCTGCGCAGGATGTCGAGCAGCGTCTCGCCCGGCCCGGCAAGCGGGCTCAGGGCTTCGCCGTTGACCGCGAGGGCGACCACGACCGCCGCGGTCATGCCGGGGCCTCCGACCTGGCTCTGGCTGCCTCGACCGTGCGCGCGACCAGGCCGGGAATGATGCGCCGGCGATACTCGGCGGAGCCGCGCATGTCGGCGAGCGGCTCGGCGGCATCCTGCAACAGGGCGCCGGCCCTCGCGACGGCTTCGTCGTCCAGCCGCGTATCCGCCAGCGCCGCGTCCGCCGCATCGAGGCGCAAGGGCTGCGCGGCGCAACTGCCCAGCACGACCCGCGCGGCCCGGCAGATCCCGCCCTCCAGGGTCAGGGCGACCGCGACCGACACGGTGGCATAGTCGCCGTCGACCCGGGCGAATTTGTGGTAGGCGCCGACGGAGCCGGGCGGCGGCGGGGACAGGCGGATTTCCGTCAGGATTTCATCCTCCGCGAGCGCCGTCGTCAGATAGTCGAGAAAAAAGTCATCGGCGCGAATGCGTCTCGCGCCGCCCGGCCCGATGGCGGTGAGCCGGGCGTCGGCGGCGACGAAGGCGGGCGGCAGGTCGGCCGCGGGATCGGCGTGGCACAGCGCGCCGCCGACGGTGCCGAAATTGCGGATCGCCGGGTGGGCGACCTGTTGGGCGGCCTCGCTGAGCACGGCCAGCGCACCGGGCAGACCGGCCGAGGCGAGCGCCGCCTGGGTGACGGCCGCGCCCATCGCCACGCTGCCGTCGGCGTGCCGGGTCAGGCGATCGAGGCCCGCCACCTTGCGGAGCGAAACCAGGGCGGGCGGGTCGAGCAGGCCGAGGTTCAACATCGCCACCAGGCTCTGGCCGCCGGCGATGCAGCGTGCCTCGTCATGCGCGGCGAGGAGGGCAACGGCTTCGTCGATCGTGGTCGGGTGGAAAAGCTGCATCGGGCCCGAAATTGTCGCGCCCGGCGGCGCGTTCGTCCGGCCATGTTAACAGCAGCGGGTTTCTGACAGAAGGATATTGAGATACAATTTGAAACGGATCAGCGAGGAAACGGCAGGATGAGCGACGTTCCGGCATCCCGGATTCCCATTGTCGACCTGCACGACTACCTGGCCGGCGTCGAGGCAGGCCGGGCCGCCGCGGCGGCGGACATCTGCGCTGCGCTTGAGGGGATCGGCTTCTTCGGCATCGCGAATCACGGCGTTGCGAAGCGCGTCGTCCGGGACGCCTTCGTCGCAGCGCAGCGCTTTTTCGGCCAGCCGATGGCCGACAAGCTGACGGTCCGGATCAACATGGGCCACCGCGGCTATATGCCGATGGCGGATCAGCACCGGGCGGATGCGGCGAAACCGAACCTCAGCGAATCCTTCCTGATCGGTCCGGAACTGGCGGAGGACGACCCGGCGGTCGTGGAACGGCGGCCGTTGCACGGGGTCAACCCGTGGCCGGACGGGCTCGACGGGTTCCGGAACGCCCTCGCCGGCTACCGCGACGCCATGTCGACCCTCGGCCTGCGGCTGTTGCCGCTGTTCGAGACTGCGCTCGATCTGCCTGAAAGCTTCTTTGCCGTGCGCTACCGCAATCCGATGGGGTTCGTGCGATCCCTGCACTATCCGCCGGCGCCGGAAGACGCCGACCCGGAGCAGTATGGCGCCGCACCGCACAGCGATTTCGGCTTCATCACCATCCTGGCGCAGGACGATGTCGGCGGCCTGCAGGTCAAGACCCGCGACGGCGACTGGATCGATGCGCCCAACCTGCCCGGCGTGTTCCTGGTCAATATCGGCGACATGCTGATGCGTTGGACCAACGACCGCTTCCGCTCGACGGTACACCGCGTCATCAACGCGCCGGGCCGGGACCGCTATTCGCTGCCCTTCTTCTTCGACCCGGATTTCGAGACCGAGGTCGCCTGCCTGGAAAGCTGCACCGGCCCCGGCAACCCGCCGCGCTACGATCCGGTCGTGTGGGGCGACTACCTCACCGCCAGCTTCAACGCCAACCACGCCTACCGGAAGGACGCCGGCCGACCGTCCTGAAGCCCGCGCGGCCTCAGAGCAGCGACGGGACGAACAGCGAAAGCGGCGGCACCAGCACGATCAGGGTGAGGCGCAGGATGTCGGCGCACCAGAAGGGCGTCACGCCGGCGAAGATGGTGCCGGTGCTGACGTCGGGCAGCACCCCGCGCAGGACGTAGACATTCAGGCCGACCGGCGGCGTGATCAGGCTGATCTCGGTCACCACCACCACGACGATGCCGAACCAGATCAGCACTTCCACTTTGGTCATGCCGAGACCGCCGGCGAGCGCCACGATCAGCGGTACGAAGACCGGGACGGTGAGGAGCAGCATCGACAGGCTCTCGAACACGCAGCCGAGCAGGATGTAGATCACCATGATGCCGAAGATCACGAAGATCGGCTGGATCGCCAGAGAACGCACGAACTCCGCGAGCTGGTTCGGCATGCCGGTTTCGTTGATGAAGTTGGCGAAGATCAACGCGCCGATCAGCACCACGAACAGCATGGATGTGGTGACGCCGGTCTCCGCCAGCACCCGGAACAGCATCCGGCGGTCGAGCACCCGCTTGAACAGGGTGAACAGCAGCGCTCCGAACGCGCCGATGCCGGCCGCCTCGGTCGGCGTGAACGCGCCGACATAAATGCCGCCGATCACGACGACGAACAGCAGCACCACGCCCCAGACGTCGCGCAGGGCACGCCAGCGCTCGGGCCAAGCCGTTCGCTCGCCGGGCGGGCCGAGTTCCGGTTTCAGCTGGATCATGAACTGCACCGCGCCGACGTAGAACAGAATCCCGACGATGCCGGGGAGGATGCCGGCGGCGAACAGCTTGCTGACGTCGGACTGGGTGATCAGGCCGTAGATGACGAGGACCACGCTGGGCGGGATCAGGATGCCCAGCGTGCCGCCGGCGGCGATCGAGCCGGTCGCGATGCTGTCGGCATAGCCGAACCGGCGCATCGACGGCATCGCCACCTTGGCCATGGTCGCCGCCGTGGCGAGGGACGAGCCGCAGATCGCGCTGAAGCCGCCGCAGGCGACGATGGTCGCCATCGCCAGGCCGCCGCGGCGATGGCCGAGGAAGGCGTTGGAGGCGGTGTAGAGCTGTTCCGACAGGCCGGCCCGGCTGACGAAATTGCCCATCAGGATGAACAGCGGCACGACCGAGAGGGCATAGGATTCCGCCGTGTCGCGCGCGATCTGGGCGATCAGCGAAAAGGCGGGCGGCCAGTCGATCAGGATCGCGTAGCCGACCGCGCCGACCAGCGCCATGGCGAAGGCGATCGGCAGGCGCAGGAAGACCAGGACCAGGAGGACGGCAAAGCCCAGGGCGGCGGCGAGCATGGCTGGCGTTGCCGGCTGCGCGCTAGATCAGCCCCGGCGCCGGCTCGGTATGGCCGCGCAGATAGCGCCCGATATTCGCCAGGAAGATCAGCGCGCCGACCCCGGCCAGCACCGCCATGTAATAGATGAGGGGCGCCTGGGGCAGCCGCAGATATTCCGTGACGTCGCCGTAGTCGGCGATCTTGACGGCATAGAGCCAGAGCCGCCACGCGAGGACGGCGAGGATGGCGGCGCAGACCAGGTTGATCGCGATCTGGCGCGGCCGCACCAGGGCTTCCGGCGTCAACGGATCGAGCAGGTCGATGGTGACATGGCTTTCCTGCCGGCACACCGACGGCAGCCCGGCATAGATCAGCGCCGCCATCAGCACTTCGGTAATCTCAGAGCCGCCGGGCAGGGGCGCATTGAGCAGTTCGCGGCCGAACACGTCGACCACGCTGACCAGCATGATGAAGAACAGGAACAGCCCCGCCAGCCCGCCGGACACCCGGTGAATTCCCTGGGTGAAGCGGGCTGGCGGAAGCTCTGTCGCCGAATCGGACGAAGCGTTCGGCATGGCGGCAGGGCGCTTGCGCGCGTCCTGCCTACATGCCCTTCTTGACCTTCTGGACCTCGGCGCGCAGCGCCTTCAGCACGTCCGCGGCGTCCTTGGCGCCCTCGGCCACGGCGCGCTTGATCCACCAGTCGTCGAGCCCGGCCAACTTGGCCTTGACGGCCTTTGCGGTCGCCGCGTCGAAGACGCCGACCTTGTTGCCCGCGGCCGTCAGCTTCTCGACCGCCAGGCTGTCGGCGCCGTCCCAGGTCCGGCCCATGATGCCGGACATGTGCTCGCCGCCGACCTTCTTCAGCGCGGCTTTGTCGGCCGCGTTCAGGCCGTCGTATTTACGCTGGTTCATCACCACGGCGAAGCTGGCCGAATAGAGGCCGCCCGGCAGCGCGTAGTGATGCTTTACCACGCCGCCCAGCTTGAAGCTGTAGATCGTCTCGATCGAGAAGAAGATGCCGTCGGCAACGCCCTGCTGGAGGATTTCCTGCGCCTTGGTCACCGGGGCGGAAACGCTCACGATGCCGAGCCGCTTGGCGATCTGGCTCTGGACGCCGCCGCCGGTGCGCACCTTCATGCCCTTGACCTGGCCGATGTTGGCGATCGGGCCGCGGGAGTGGACCAGGCCGGGGCCGTGGGTGAACAGGGCCACAAGTTGCACGCCCTTGTGCTCGTCGCGCTTGCCGAAACGGCCGGTGTAGGTGCGCCAGAAGGCCCGGGACATCTGCTCGGCGTTGCCGTCCGCGCCCGGCAGTTCGACCATCTGGGTCAGCACGAAGCGGCCCGTGGTGTAGCCGTGGGTGATCCAGGCCATGTCGGCGATGCCGTCGCGCACCCGGTCGTAGAGGACGCGCGGGTTGATCGGCGGATAGGTCATCCGGACCTTGACCTTGCCGGCGCTGGCTTTCGTCAGGTCCTTGATCCAGGTCGGCCAGCCGTTGGTATTCATGGCATGGCGCGGGCCGGCGTAGGTTTCCAGCCGGATCGTGGTATCCGCCTGGGCCACGCCGGCGGCGGTCAGCGCGGCGGCAGCCGCAATAACGGAAATCGTGCGATACATGAGCGAATTTTCCTCCATTGAGACGAAGACAATCCCGGAACGCCCGCTTGGGCTGTATTCGTAACCGTTTCATATGCTAGTTCAAAAAGTGACGCTGTGAAAGAAGTTCCGGCTCGCGGGCCGACGACCGGACGGGGAGGCGGACCTTGGAATATCGGGACATTCTCGTCGAACGCCATGCGCTGGAACGCGGCGGCGCGGTCGGCCGGATCGTCATCAACCGGCCGGACCAGCTGAACGCGCTGCGCATGACGATCACCGACCGTGAACTGATCCACGCGCTCGACGGTTTCGAGGCGGACGGCGAGGTGCGCGCCGTCATCCTGACCGGAGCCGGCGAGCGCGCCTTTTCCACCGGCTGGGATCTGTCGCTGATCGAGGACACCTCGATCCCGGCACTCGAGGGCCTCATCCGCGCCAATACCGACCTGTTCCTGAAAGTCTGGCACCTGCGCCAGCCGGTAATCGCGGCGGTCAACGGGCATGCGGTCGGCACCGGGGCCGCCATCGCCATGGCCGGCGACCTGACCATCGTTTCGGAGACCGCGCGGCTCGCGGAACCGGAAATCCGCCACGGCGCGCTTTCGCCGTTTCTGATCCTGCCCTTCCTGACCCACGCCAAGGCGGTGCACGAGTTCTATTACACCGGCGACGCGCTGGACGCGCAGGCGATGGTCCGCCTGGGGCTGGCGAATGCGGTGGTTCCGCCGGAGGAGCTGGCGGACGAAGCGATGCGCGCCGCGTCGCGCCTGGCGCTGGTACCGCCCTGGGGCCTTCAGATGAAGAAGCGCAGCCTGCGCGCCGCCTACGATGCGATGGGCTTCGGCACCGCCATCCGGCAGCACGCCCTGGCCGACACGCTGGTGATTGGCGGCGATTTTCCGGAACAGCGCGCGCTTCAGGAAGTTCTGCAGAAGGAAGGCATGCGCGGCTTTCTCGAAGCGCGGGACGGGCCGTTCAGGGAAACCGCGCGGCCGGATGCATCCTCCCGCAAACCGTGACCGGACCTGAAAGCCCGGCCGGACCGGTCCCGACCGTCGGCGCCCTGCTGGAGCGCCGCGCCCTGCTCGACCGCAACACGCCGGGGCTCGTCGCTGGGTCGCTGCGCCTGAGTTTCGGGCAGTTGCAGGCCTGGGCCGAAGCGGTCGCCGCTGCCCTTGCGGCCGCCGGGGTCGGCAAGGGCGACCGTGTTGCCGTGCTCTCGCGCAACAGCGCAGAGGGCGTTGCGCTGTATTACGGGGCGGCGCGCCGCGGCACCATCCTGTGCAATCTCAACGTCCGCCTGACCGCAGACGAACTCGCCTGGATTCTGGCGGACGCCGAGCCGGCGCTGTTGATCGCCCATCCGGATTTCGCCGGACTTGCCCGTACACTTGCTGCGCGGACCGGAATCGGACTCGTCTGGCAGTTTGACGAAGCACCGATGCCGCCGCCGCCCGAAGAATCGGCCGCTAGGCGCGCAGCGGCCGCGACCGCAGCCGTTTGCGACCAGGCGCCGGTGGCTGCGGCCGACCCGCTGCTGCTGGTCTACACCTCAGGCACGACGGGCCGGCCGAAGGGCGCGGTGATGACCCACGCCGGCATGTATTGGGTGTCGGCGACGATGGCGCACACCCTGGACTACCGCCGCCGGGACGCGAGCCTGATCCCGGCGCCGATGTTCCATGTCGGCGGCATGTCCTTCGTCACCTTCTTCGTCCATGCCGGCGCGACGGCGATCCTGCCGCCGGCCTGGGAGCCGGCCGCCGTTCTGGAACTGATCGCCGCGGAGCGGGTCAACCACTTCTTCGCCGTCCCCGCCATGCTCCAGGGCCTGCTCGGCGCCCCGGGCTTCGCGCGGGCAAACCTCTCGAGCCTGCGCTGGATCATGGCCGGCGGCGCGCCGGTGCCGCCGGAGCTGATCCGGGATTTCGGACGGCGCGGCATACCGGTGATGCAGACCTACGGCACGACCGAAACCGCCGGGCCGGCGACCGTCGTCGACGCCGCTCATGCCGAGGCCAAAGCCGGCGCGGCCGGGCTGCCGTTCTTCCACACCGATGTGCGCATCGCCGACGCCGCAGGGACGGCCCTGCCTGCCGATACGGTCGGCGAAATCCAGGTGCGGGCGCCGCACCTGTTCGCCGGCTACTGGCGCAATCCGGCGGCGACGGCCGAGGCCTTCGCCGGCGGCTGGTACCGCACCGGCGATCTCGGCAGCCTCGACAGCGGCGGCTATCTCCGGATCAGGGGCCGCAGCCGGGACGTCATCATTTCCGGCGGCGAAAACATCTACCCGGCGGAGGTCGAGGCCGTGCTCGAAACCCATCCATCGATCGCCGAATCCGCGGTCGTCGGCCGGCCGGATGCGAAATGGGGAGAGGTTCCGGCCGCGGTGATCGTTTCCAGACCCGGCGCGGCGGCGCCGGACGACGCGGAACTGGCCCGCTTCTGCGCCGGGAAGCTGGCGCGCTTCAAGATCCCGAAGCGGGTCGAACTGTCGGAGACGCCCCTGCCGCGCAACGCGGCCGGCAAACTGCTCAGGCACCGGCTGGGCACTTGATACGTTAAGCGGCCTCGGCGCGGACCCGGGCGTCGATGATCCGCCGCGCGGCGACGCCGCCGGCATCGCAGTTGATCGCAAGGAGAGTCCCGCCGGAAGGGTCGGTCTCGATCATGCGCTGCTGGCTTTCCAGCACGTCGCGATCCTCCTCGAAAGTCTGGACGGTCTGCTGGTGCACCATCTTCGAGAGGTCTTCGTCGTCTTGCGAGAAGTTGCGCGATACCGCCCAGAAATAGTGGGTCGACCGTTCCGTTTCCGGCGTGAGCGCGTTCAGGATCCACCAGTTCAGAACCTTGTCTTTCTCGGCCGGGGTGACCGGGGCGCCGCCGGCGTCGATCTTGATATGCGCCGGTGGTTCGAACCGGATCTTCTGCCAGCGGTCGATATTGCCTGCGATACCCCGCGCCCGCTTGAACAGCGGCGGCGGATCGCAGTCCTTCATCAATCGGGTGACGTGTACGATCTCGCCGTCGACCTCGGTTTGCTGCGGTGTATGGGCGACCGCCATATTGCCGATCGTGCGCGCATGCACATAGGTCTCGTGGGTCAGGTCGAGCAGATTGTCGACCAGCAGCCGGTAATCGGCCCTGAAGTTCAGATAGCCGCTGACCGGCGTCCAGCCCGGCGCGTCGTTCCAGTGATAGTCGGGGATCGATTCCGGGTCCGCCAGCGCCGGGTCGCCGAGCCAGATCCACAGCCAGGTGTATTTCTCGAACAGCGGATAGACCCGCGCCTTGAGGCGCGGCGGGATATTGTCCTGCCCCGGAATGAAGGTGCAGACGCCGTCGCAATCGAAGCGCAGCCCGTGATACAGGCACTGCACCTCGTCGCCGACCAGACTGCCGAGCGAGAGCTGGGTCTTGCGGTGCGGGCAGCGGTCCTCCAGCGCGACCGGCGCACCGTCCTCCTTGCGGAACATGACCACCGGCTCGCCGCAGATCCAGCGCGCCAGCAGCGACCGGCCGACCTCTCCGGCCGCCGCCGCGACATACCAGCCGTTCCTGATGAACATGCTCTCCTCCCGCTCAGTTGTCCGGCAGGTCGCCGGCATACTCGGCCAGCCAGGCCGCATCGACGCCGTCGATCGTCAGGAGTTCGACCGCGGCCTCCGCCCCGGTCTGGGTGACCGCTTCGATATTGCGCTGGCGCGCGCCCTGGGCCGGCTGGCAGGCGAATTCCAGCCTTATGCCGTTGGGATCGCGCAGATAGACGCCGACCATGCCGGGCAACTGTTCGATCGGGCCGCTGTTCGGGATATCGTGCCGTTCCAGCCGTTCCAGGATGTCCCGGAAGCGCGCCGGCGTGCAGGCGATGGCGACATGCTGCATGCCGCCGACGGCGTTGCGGTTGGACTGCGGCTCCGCGCCTTTCGGAATCTCGAAGAAGGCCATCAGGGCGTCGTTGCCCATGTCGAAGAAATAGTGGCGGATTTCCTCGTAGGGCGGGTTGCCGCGGTTGCCCGGCCCGCTGCCGAGGCCGGGCGGCACCTTCATGGCGTGGACCAGCGGCATGCCCAGCACGCCGACGTAGAATTCCACGGTCGCCTTCATGTCCTCGGTGGTCAGCGCCAGGTGATGCACCCCGCGCGTCGGGGTTTCGCCGGTGTGGCGCCGCGACGGCACAGGGCTGAGTTGCTCGATCATGTTGGACCGCTTCGGCTGGCTGTTCCATCGACCGTCGTTCGGCGCCGCGCTGCACGACTCTGCCGGCCTCTATGACACAGATACAGTCGGCCGGCCGCAAGGCAAAAGCGCGGTAGGCACTAACGATTCGAGTCGCGGTCAACGCCGGACGGGCGAACGGCCGCAATTTCGCCGCCGGACAAAAGCCCCGAAAGAAGGCGCCTGGCCGGAACTGCAAGACTGAAACCGGCCTGCGCGGCAAACCGTTAACCGATGCACACCACCGGTTTGCCCGGCATCTGGCGGACTTGACCTTTATTGTTCAAAATTGTATATAACTTCTTGAATCTTCACTCAAGCTGAAACAGATTTTCTTTGTACTTGCTTGAACTCTGAGAAATGGCCGGGTGCGATCGTGTTCAATAATCCATTCGACTCATTTCATAATACTGTTGCCGAAGCCAAGGAAGAACGCGAACAACTCGACCGTTTGCTGACTATTTCGACACCGCGCGAGCGCCTGCTTGTTGTCGGCATCGCCCTGTTATCGGTTATCCTCGTGGCATGGCTTTTCTTCGGTAGCATAATTGCGCACACCGTTACGCTGGAAGGCGTCCTGGTGCCACCTGCCCAAACCCAGTCAGGGAGCGGAAACTCCGGGAGTAAAAAGTCCGTGCAGGCGATCGTCTGGATCGAGAGAAGCGCCGCAGCGCAGATCGGGGCCGGGATGCCGGCGGCGATAGAGTTGGAGACGCCGGACGGAAAAGCGGAAACCTTCGACGGAGAGATCGCGGCAATTTCCGCCGTACCCTCGTCCAGGGTGCTGGAGGCGCTCGGGCCGGCGGTGCCGGTGTCCGCGCACCGGATCGTTGTTTCGCTCGGGAATAGCCTCGATATTGCGTCCCTTGCGAGCCGGGAGTGCCGGATCGTAGTCGAACTCGGCAGACAGTCTCCCGTCGCACTCTTGCAGACAAGGCGGCAGTAATATGGCGCAAGCCCCCAAAGGGACGAGCGACAAATCTGCAACGGAATCCTCGGAACAAAAGGTCGTAACGCCGATAACATTGCAGATGCATGCGTCCGAGTGCGGCGCTGCATGCCTCGGCAGCATACTGGCTTACTTCGGCCGCTGGGTGCCGCTTACCGAACTGCGCGAGAAATGCGAGGTGAGCCGGGACGGCAGCAGCGCCGCGAGTATCGCGCGCGCCTCCAGGCATTACGGTCTGGAATGCAACGGACTCAGCCTGCGCGCCGAACAGTTGAAGAAGCTGCGGCTGCCCCTGATCCTGTTCTGGCAATTCAGCCATTTCGTCGTTCTCGAAGGGTATGACAGCCGGAATTTCTTTCTCAACGATCCGGCTACCAGCAGACGAAGGCTCTCCGCCGAAGAGTTCGCCAGGGGGTACAGCGGCATTGCGCTGCGTTTCAAACGCGGTCCCGATTTCGAACCCGGCGGGGAACGGAAGAGCCTGTTCGAGCAATTGAGCGCCCTGCTCGCCGGAACGTGGAGTGCGCTTACCGGCGTGATCGCCTGCGGGCTCATGTTGACGGTGCTGAGCCTTATCGTTCCCGCGTCTCTCCATATTTTCGTCGACGGCGTTCTGGAAAACCGCGCGCCCTGGGAGGGGCTGGTGGCGGCCCTGCTCGGCGGCGGGGTCCTGGTGTACATCCTGTTTATGCTCAAGCACCGGTTCCTGAAGCGCCTGGCTGTCCGGATTTCGGTGAGCGGCTACAGCCGGAGCGTGTCGCGGCTGCTGCGGCTGCCGGTCGAGTTTTTCGAGCACAGACTGACGGGCGATTTGACCGACCGCGTCTCGTCCATCGACCGAATCGCGAAGAATCTGACGGACCGGTTTCTGGTGCTCCTGATCGACATGGCGATGAGCGTCGTGCTGCTCGTCGCGATGCTGGTCTACGATGTCCTGCTCACCCTGATTGTGCTGCTGCTGGCCCTTCTGCACGGCATGCTGGCCTACTTTCTCAACGCCTTCCGGGCCGTTCGAAGCCAGGCGATGAGGCGCGAACAGGGATTGCTGATCGGCTTCGGCATGCAGATGCTGAGTCATGCCGACAACCTGCGCATGACGGGGTCGGACGACCGGTTCTTCTCGCGCTGGAGCGGTCAGCAGGCCCGCGAGCTGCGGGCGCGGCAACTCTATTCCGTACCGGTTTCCGCCAATACAGCGCTGCCGGGCCTGATCGCGGCGCTTCGCAGCGCGGCGATCCTTGCCGTCGGGGGAAGTCTGGTCGTGGCCGGAGACATGACCCTCGGAGCGCTGGTCGGCTTCTATATCCTGGCGGAGATGTTTCTGGCGCCGGTCGGACGCTTTCTGGAGCTCGCCGACAAACGCCAGGCGCTCGAAACGGATCTGCAACGGGTCGAGGACATCTCCAAAGCCGCCGAAGACCCTGTTTTCGACCGCCGCAACCCGGAATCGGAATCGATCCCCACCTTCAAAGGCCGGCTCCAGCTTGCAGGCCAGCTCGAACTGCGAAACGTCACCTTCGGGTTCAACAAGAGCCGGCCGCCCCTGATCAAGGATTTCAACCTCGTGATCAAGCCGGGGCAGCGCGTCGCCGTGGTCGGTCCCAGCGGTTCCGGAAAGTCGACCCTGGCGCGCCTGGTCTCGGGCCTCTACCAGCCCTGGTCGGGCGAGGTTCTGTTCGACGGCCATCTGCGGGACGAGATTCCCGAGGAAGTGCTGCGCCGGTCCATTTCCATGGTGGCGCAGGAAAACGCGCTCTTTTTCGCGTCCCTGCGCGACAACATCACCTTGTGGAACCCGGCCGTTCCGGATGAAGCCATATTCGCCGCAACGCGCGACGCCTGTATCCACGACGAAATCCTGCTCAGGCCGCAGGGATATGCGACCGTCGTGGAGGAAGGCGGGGCGAATTTCAGCGGCGGCCAGCGGCAGCGGCTGGAAATCGCCCGCGGGCTGGTGGGCAACCCGACGGTGCTTATTCTCGACGAAGCGACCAGCGCCCTCGATGCCGCAACGGAGGAATTTGTCGACGAGGCCCTGCGGCGGCGCGGCGTCACCTGCCTGATCGTGGCGCACCGGCTGAGCACCGTGCGGGATTGCGACGAAATCATCGTGCTCGACAAGGGCGTGGAAGTGCAGCGCGGCGTGCACGACGAACTGATCGCCGACCGGGATGGCACCTACTACAAACTGGTCAAGTCAGGCTGATGCAGGGCACCGGACCAACCTACACGTCGATTTCCGGACTGGCGGCCCGCTCCGGCACGTCCGTACCCTGCGCGGGCAATCTGCCGGTGAATCTCGACGACCCTGATAGCGTCTGGTTCATCGACCGGGGCGCCGTCAATCTGTTCCTGGTGGAGTTCAGGGACGGGGTCGAGCAGGCGGCGCCCCAGCATCTGCTGCGCCGCAAAGCGGGCCGGCTGCTGCCGGGCGTCGCGCCGGACCGGCGCAATAACGAAGAAGACACCACGCTTAGCCTGATTGCCAAGGGATCGCCCGGCACCCTTTTGAAACGTCTGCCGGCCTCGTTGCTTTCCGAGGTCGATCCGGCAGAACTGGCGGAACAGACCGATACCTGGCTGACCGCCATAACCGACACGCTTTCGCGTTTCGCAAGCCGCCTTCCGCGTCCGACCGCCCTGGCCGAACCCGGCCTGACGCAGACCCTGGCCCCCGGCACCCTGTCTGTACGACGCGGCGTGGTCTGGGTTTCCGAACCGCCGCGCGGCGCAAGCCTGTATATGGACATTGTCGACCAGGCGGAGCTTGCCGAGGCAGGCGGCCCGCACGAACCGGCGATACCGCTGACGCGGACAAGCTGGCTCACCCTGTTCGACGAGACGACGCTTGCGGGCAAATCGACCGAAACACTGGCGCAGGAAGGCACGCTGCTGCCGGCGCTCGCCACGTTCCACGCGGTGGCCTTCACGCTGGAACGCCTCAACCGCCAGCTGGCCGTGGTCGACGAGGCGAATCTCGAACGCGCGCGGACAGCCAGCCGCCGTACGGCCGAAAAAGCCGCGCGCCAGCGGCTTTTCAATATCTACGACCTGCCGATCGGCCGTGATGCCGATGTCGAGGACACGGCGCTGGCGGAAGCCCTGCAGGCCATCGGCCGCCGCGAAGGAATCGACTTCAAATTTCCGGTGCGCTCGGAACCTTCCGAATCTCCGGTCGGCCTCGTCGACATTCTCGATGCGTCGGGCGTACGCGCCCGGCGCGTCAGCTTCAAGGCCGAAGGCGACTGGTGGCGCGGAGACAGCAACGTGATGCTGGGATTCCGCGCCGAGGACGGCCGGCCCGTAGCGCTGCTGCCGGGAGCGTTCGGGCATTACCGGGAATTCGACCCGGTCACCAAGCGCAGCGTCCGGATTACGGCGGGTCGCGCCGGCACGCTGCGCGACGAAGCCTGGATGTTCTACCGGCCGTTGCCGTCACGGAACGTGAAACCCGCAGACCTGCTGCGAATCGCCCTGCACGGATCGGCCGCGGATCTGGCGCGGCTGGTCATCGCCGGGCTGCCGGGCGGCCTGATCAAACTGGTGCCGGCGCTCGCACTCGGCTTCGTTGCAGTTCAGGTTACGGCGGGCGGAAGTGCCGGAGCGCTCTATGCCGTGGCCGCGACGGTGGCGGCGTTCGGGCTGCTCGGGGCACTGCTGCACCTGCTTCAAAGCACGGCGATGATGCGGCTCGAGGGGCGCGCGGCGTCGCGGGTCGAGGCGGCGTTCTGGGACCGCCTCATGCGCCTTCCGCCCAGCGCCCTGCGGCGCCAGCCGGCCGGCGATCTGGCCATGTCGGGAATGACGTTCCAGAATATTCGCGACGGCGTGCAGGGAGTCGTCGCCGACAGCCTGCTGTCCGTCATCTTTCTGCTTCCGGTTTTCGGCGTCATCTTTTTCTACGATGCCACCCTCGGCGTCATCGCCCTCGTCTTCAGTCTGGCGTCGCTGTCGATCACCGTACTTCTCGGGCTGCGCCAGATTTCGCCTTATGGACGGATGATCAGCGCAGCCCGTCGCGTCGTCGGCCGGCTGTTCCAGATCGTCGGCGGCATCGCCAAGCTGCGTGTCGAAAACGCGGAAGGGTCGGCTTTCGCCATTTGGGCGCGGGACTATCGCGAGCAGAAACGCGCGGAGATCGACCTGGGCGCGCTTGAGGGGCATTCCCAGGCATTCGGCGCCGCGCTCCCCTTTCTTGCCGGCGGCGCGTTGCTTTTCGCGGTGGTTGCGGTGGGCGACCGCAACCTCCCGGTCGGCGACTTTCTTGTCGTCTACACCGTTTTCATCGCCTTCCAGTCCGCCATCGCGCGGCTCGGCGAGTCTTTCGGCACCGTTGCCGCCATGCTGCCGGCGTTCGACCAGATGCGCCCTCTTTTCGCCGCCGTCCCGGAAGCCGCGGTCGAAGGCGAACCGGTCGAATATCTGGGCGGCGATATTCTGTTCGACCGCATTTCCTTCCGCTACGAATCCGACGGTCCGCTGATTCTCGACGATGTCACGATTCGCGCCCGCCCCGGCGAAATCGTTGCGATCGCCGGCGAATCCGGCGCCGGCAAGAGCACCCTGTTCCGGCTCGCGCTCGGCATCGACCGGCCGATCGCCGGCGCGGTGTATTACGACGGCCGCGATCTGCGGCACCTGAACCTGAAGCAGGTGCGCCGGAGAATCGGCGCCGTGCCGCAATCGGTCGGGCTTCACCCCCAGGATCTGTGGGACAACCTCGTCAGTCACCACGACGACGTGGCGAGCAAAGACGTGTGGGCGGCGGTCCGGATCGCCGAAGTCGAAGACGAAATCAAGGGCATGCCGATGGGCATGATGACCATGGTCGGCACCAGCGGGGCTGTCCTGTCAGGCGGAGAAAGCCAGCGCGTCACGATCGCCCGCTCGGTGATCGGCAGCCCGCGAATCATGCTGTTCGATGAAGCGACAAATTGGCTGGACAACGAAAACCAGGCTAAGGTCATGTCGAACCTCACAGCCCTGACCTCCACCCGGCTCGTCATCGCCCACCGCCTGTCCACGCTGGAACAGGTGGACCGCATTTATGTGTTGCAAGCCGGGAAAGTCGTGCAAAGCGGCTCGTTCAACGAACTCATGGAGGTCGAAGGCGTGTTCAGCGAACTGGTCAAGAGGCAGATCGCCTGATCCGGCAACCGCACTCCTCGCGCGACCGGTCTCGTCGTGATTTGCGCTCCGGCTTGATTTCGGCTGCCGGAAATTCACGCTCCGCCGGAACCGGCGAAATTGGAAGACATCAATGAAGAAGCTGGTCGGTTCGGCAGAAAATCTCGTTTCGAGAGCTGGCGAAGACAGGGATTTTCGCGAACGTCTGCTCGCCAGCCCGAGGGAAACGATAGAAAAGGAATTCGGCGTGACGCTGGCCGGAAGCCATGAAATTCATGTGCACGAAGAAACCTATAACGCCACCCATCTGGTGCTTCCGCCGCCCGGCAAGCTCAGCGAGGCCGAGCGGGAGGCGGCAAAGACCGGCGCCGCGTCGCTCGAGTTTCTTCGCAAGACAATGTACGACCCCGCGCCGCCCCTTCGTCCCCCCGCCGTCGAACGGACGACGCCCGGAGAGCGCGCTGCCGCGTCCGGGGACCTTGCAGCAGCCGGCAGGGAAAGCATCCGCCGCGGCCTGGATTTCCTGGAATCGACCGTCGACGAAAACGGAGCCTGGTCCTGCATCCGGTTCAACATAGCCGACCCGGACATTCCCCGGCATTTCGAAAGGCCGCCCTTTGTTTCGGCGCTCTGCGTCCTGGCCCTCGAATGCAGCGAGGAACCGCAGGCGAAGGCCTTGTGCGCCGCGACCGGAGATTATCTCGTCGACACCATCGAATTTCCCGGCCTGTGGCGCTACTACCGCCATCTTCCCCCGGATCTCGACAGCACCGCGCTCTGTTCGATTGTCATCGCGGCCCACCCCTGGATTTTTCTTGAAAGGAACCTTCCGCCAATACTGGCCAATCGCGACGAGGCGGGCCGGTTCATGACCTGGGTCCTGGCAGAAGATGAACCCGATGTCGTCTCGAGGTTTCGTATCGAAGCCGATCCCGTCGTCAACGCGAACATCATCGCGTATCTCGGCGACTGCCCGGAAACCGTGGATGCCCAAAGGTGGCTGGAAACCATGGTTGCCGAGGACGGAGTCGACGGTTCGTCCAAATGGTATCCCGACGCGGTCGCGATCTACTATGCGATCGCCCGCGCCATGGTCCGCGCGCCGACTGCCCTCGAACGGCTGCGCCCGATCCTTGCGGATCGAATCCTGGAATTGCACGCCGGGCAGGAAGGCTTCGGCAACATACTGCAGACCGCGCTGGCCGTGTCGGCGCTCTACAATGCCGGAAGCCTCGAACGCATCGATGCGAAATGCGAGACCGAACGGATCGTGAGTTCGCAGCGTGAGGACGGCAGCTGGCCGGAACTTCTCGCATTCGGCGACCAGGAGTTGAAATGGGGCACGGTCGGACAGATCGGGCATGGCGCCGAAGCCGTGACCTCTGCGTTCTGCATCGAGGCTCTGGAACGTCTCGTCGAAATCCTGAAGGCCGGATAATTCCGCCCCTTCGTTGCGTGAGGAGGCCGCATGGATATCGATGAAGCAGTCACCCTGACCCAGGACCGTCTCGCGGGAGAGGGCGGCACGATGGGCGATCTGCTGGGGTACTTTCGCAACCGGATTTCGCCGGTTCTCATCGGCGAAGCGGAATGGGAGCGCGTGCTCGAATGCGCCGGGAAACTTCCGATCGCGATGGGCGCCCTGCCGTTCGGCTTCGAACTGCCGCTGCATGAACGCAGGCCGGAGGCGGATTTCGGCGCATCCCTGGCGAGCGGCACCGGACCGGCGGCGTTTTTCGAGGAGCGCGCGCGCACCGACACGACGGATGAGACCGCGAGCGCGATCGTGCGGCTGTTCAGGGAAATGGAAGCCGAACGCTCGCCTTTGCGCGAGATCGTCGGCCGCAAGTTGATGCTGGAATACGATATCGGGTCGGCGCGGAACGGCGACCGGTCTTTTCCGGGCATGTTCCTGCGGCCCGGCGAACGGCCGATCGTCGGCGCCGGCGGTCAGGAGAACGATGTCGCGACGGTGGTCGATGCGCTCGTTTCCTGCGTCGGCTGGACGATGACCGACGCCGAGCGGGAGAATGTCGAACGGGTCTACCTGGCGCAGCCGGAAGATACGCGCATGGATTCGTTCGGTGTGTTCCCGTCCCGCTCGCGGGCGATCCGCCTGGCGATCATGGGCTTCAAATCGCGGCGGGACCTATGTTCCTATCTCGAAAAAACGGGTTGGCCGGGCCGGATCCCGGCCGTCGATTCCGTGATTGCTCGCCTCGGGAAACGCGTGAACATCGTCAGGATCGGGGCAAATATCGACGTGCGGGAAGAGGGTGTCGGCCCGACGCTGGGCCTCACGCTCATCGTCAAGCAGAGATATACGAAGGATTCCCGTTACTGGCTCGACGGCCTGACGGACTGGGATCCGTTTCTCGAAGCCCTGAGCCATGAGGAGCTTGTCGTTCCGGAAAAACTCACGGCGCTTGCCGACTGGGTCTCGAAACCGACAACCCTGTTTGCGAAATCCGGCCGCTTTATTCTGTTACGCGGCATTCACCACATAAAGCTGGTCATATCCGGAAACCGGCTTCGGCAAGCCAAGGCCTACGTGTTCATGGTGCTATCCGGCGCGGTCGCCCACTGAATTTCAGCCTGAATCAAGACGCGCCGGACCCGCCCCCGGCCGGGGGCGGGTGCATTCGGTCCGGACTGTATTCAAATGCGGATTCGGACCGCTCCGAATCCCGACCGGCTACCCGCCGGGATTTAAGACTACCAGCAGCAGCAAAGGCCGGCCGAGATGGCTTCGAGCTGCTCCTCTGTAATGTGCGGGTCCGGCGGCAATGCAAGATGCACCGTCTGCATGTCGCTCTCATGGACCTGGATATTCATCGAATCGGGAATCGTAATACCCAGTTCCTCAGAGATGGTAGACTTCGGATCCGCGATCAGCTGTTGCCTGAAATCCGCGTCGAGGGCGGACTTCTCGACAATTTGCTGCAGCATTTCATCGCCACTTCGCATGGCAATATTCCTTCGACACATGTGGCGAACGAACCCAATCCTTATGCGCAGGTAACGCCGCTCCGGCACAAGGTCAAGCCGAAAAAATCCGCGGGAGAGGCCCGGCCGGTCTGAAATTCCGGAAACCGGATTCGGGAAAGCGGCAGATCAGGCCGCCGGCTCGGCCCGCTCCGCAGGACTCCGATCCAACGCCGTCAACAGCGCCGGCAGGAGCGTCAGGTCGGCGATCAGCGCAAAGCCGATGATCGTTGCGGTCAGAACCCCGACCTGCGCGGTGGGAACGAACGGCGAAAACACCAGAATCAAAAAGCCGCCCACCAGCACGACCGTCGTTGTGAACAGGGCCCGGCCGGCCGTGTCGAAGGTCTGGCGCACCGCGTCTTCGGGGCCCAGGCCGTGTTCCTGCCGCGCGCGGCGGTACTTGGCGAGGAAATGCACCGTATCGTCGACGACGATGCCGATGGTCATGGCCACCACGACGGACAGCGAGAGACCGACCTGCCCGACCGTCAATCCCCACACGCCGAAGCCCAGCACGGCGGGAACCAGATTGGGAACGATGCTGATCAACCCCAGCCGCAGCGATCGCAGGGCGAAGAGGAGAATGGCGGAAATCGCCAGGAGCACGACGATCGTCCCGATCAGCATGGCGCGGATGTTGCGCTGGCCGATATAGGCGAACAGCGCCGCGGGGCCGGTGCTGTTGACGCCGGCAACGTGCGGTGCGTTTTCCTTCAGCCACGCCTCGGCGCGCGCGTTCAGTTCGAGAAGCTCCTGCGAGCTGAGCGTCTGCGCCGACACCGAAACCCGCGTGGCCGATCTGGAACTGTCCATCTGATTGTTCAGGTCCAGACCCTGCGGAAGCGAGATTTCGTACAGAAGCAGATATTGCGCCGCCAGGTCCTGGCTTTCCGGAATCCGGTAGGCGGCCGGATCGTCGCCGTGCATGCTCTTGTTGAGTTGCCGGAAGGTATCGGTGACGGTCGATACATGGCGTACCCGGGGCTGCTTGCGGTACCAGGCGGCGAAATTCGAAACCTCGGAGAGGAAACGCGGATCGGTAACGCCGCCCTCGGCGGACGCCCGCAGCGAGTATTCGAGCAGCGTATTGCCGCTCAGGCGCTCGTCCATGAAGTCGGTGTCCTGGCGAAACTCGACGCTCTTGTCGAAGAAGTGGACCAGGACGTCGTTCAGTTCGTTGCGCGGAACGGCCAGGGCCATCGCGGCCACGAACGCCAGCCATCCCCAGATCAGCGCCTTCCTGTAGCGCAGAACGAATTCCGCCAGGTGGTTCATCGTGGGTCCGCGGAACCGGCGGTCCTTTGCGGCGCGGACGGGCAGAAGCGAAAGCACGGCCGGCAGGAAGGTGACGGAAAGGATGAAAGAGGCGGCGATACCGAAGGCGACGAAGTTACCGAGATGACGGTAGGGCGGCACTTCGGAAAAATTCATGCTCAGGAAACCGAGCGCCGTGGTGAGGCTGGCCAGAAACACCGGGTGCAGGTTGAGCCTGACGGCTTCGACGATGGCATCGTGCCTCGAATCCCCGGCGCGCAAGCGCTGCTGCAAAGCCACCAGCAGGTGCACGCAGTTCGCCACCACGATCATCAGCACGATGGTCGGCGCCGGCGAGATCGGCGGACTGAAGGGCAATCCGACCCAGGCGCCCAGGCCCATCGACGCGAGTATGGAAAAGACGATGACCAGCCCGGTCGCCGCCACCCCGGCCCAGCCCCGGATGAGAACGCCGAGAATCAAGGCCATGAGCAGGAGGCTTGCCGGCAGGAAGACCGTCTGGCTGCCGATCGAGGCCTCCACGAAGGTCTGGTTGACCATGACCGTGCCGACGACGCGCAGATCGATGCCGGGAAATCGTTTCTCCGCCTCCGCGGCGACCGACCTGACAAATTCGGCAACTTCGGCCGAAGCCTCCAGGAGGCCCTCCTCCGGCAGTTCGATGGTGACGCTTACAACGCTGACATCCCCGTTCCGGGCCAGAATGCTCCCTGCGATACGCGGATCGGACAACGCGACGGACCGGATACGCGACCGCACGTCCGCCCGGCCGAGTTCCTGGGGATCGACCAGATCCTGAACATACAGATCGTCGCCGTCGGCGGTCGTGTATTGAAAATTGGCGAGCGAGTCGACGCGCCTGGAATGCGGCGTATTCCAGGCGGCTTCCGTGAGCCAGACGGCAGCCGAGAGCGCCTTTTGCGACGTGGCGTCGCCATCGTCCGGAACGATCAGGAAGGCGACGTTGTCGTTCTTGCCGTAGGTATCCTCCAGCGTTTCCAGCGCCCGAAGCTGCGGATTGTCTTCGTCGAAGAAGATGCGGTAGTTGGCCGAGAATTCGAGCAGCGCAATGCCGCCGGACGCGGCCGCAACGAAGAGAAGCGTGCCCAGAATGACCGGCCAGCGGGCCGCGAGCACCCGTTCTGCAAATCGCTTTGCGAACGGCTCTCTTGCTATGCCGTGCTCGTCCACGGAACCGGCGCCATTGGTTTCGTACGCTCCCCGGGGGCAGGCGGCGCGCCGGGCTTCATTGCGACAGAAGCCCTGCGGCCGGACGGCAATCCCGCGAACCTGCAGCCTGGAGCCCGGCTGCGCCGGGGGCAATCCAATACAGACTCATGCTCCGAACCTGCAGAATCGAAATGTAAGACGATCGAGGCATTTAGCGTTCGCGACAATACACACCGAAGGCCGACGCGGGGCAAGAGCCGCTCCGCCGATCGAGGGCGAAGCGGCCCTGCCGCGTTCCTCCAGCCAGCTTGCCCGTCAGACCGTCGATGCACTAACTTTCGAACGGAACCTGTCCGTGGGGGCTAGTCGTGCGCAGCAGATCCTTACGGAAGGTCGCGGTCGTCGGCCGGGGAACCGCCGGGTCCCTTGCGGCTGCCAGCGTATCGCGCCTTCACCCAGACGACGATCACGAACTGCATCACATTTTCGATTCGCGTATCCCGATCATCGGCGTGGGCGAAGGCAGCTGGCCGAGTCTGGTTCAGGAATTGCATGAGCTGACGGACTTGCCCCACGAAGCCGTTCAGCAGCGCCTGAAAGGAACCCGCAAATACGGCGTTGCGTTCGAGGGATGGGGGCACCGCGACCGGGACTTTACCCACTATTTCACGCCGCAGCAGGTGTCCTACGCCTATCACCTGTCCGCCGATCTGTTGGCCGATATGCTGCACGAAAGCACCCGCGCGCGCCACATCGACGCGAAAGTGCACAGGATCACGAGGGTTGACGGCGGCGCCCAGGTGGAATTCGAGGGCCGGGCGCCGGAACGCTACGATCTGGTCTTCGATGCCCGCGGGTTTCCGAAGGAACTCGATCCCGACGAGCATATCGACATTTCCTTCATCCCCACCGATACGGCCGTCATCCGCCGCTGTCCGGCAATCGTCGAAGAAGAGAACGGGCCGGTTCTACACCATACCTACACCCGCGCGGTTGCGCGGCCGCATGGCTGGATTTTCGTCATTCCGCTGACGGTGCACACATCCTACGGCTACATCTTCAACCGCGATGTCTCCAGCCTCGAAGAGGTCGAAGCGGACTTCGATGCGTTCCTGGACACCGACGGCGTGACGGAATTCGAGCAGCGCGCCGTCATTCCGTTTCCCAATTTCGTCCACCGCCGGATCTACGACGGCGCGGTGGCCCGCATCGGCAACGCGGCGGCCTTCATGGAGCCCCTCGAAGCGACCGCCATCGTGTCCGCCCAGTTGCAGATCAGAATGGTCCTCCTTTTACGGTTCAACCGTCCGGGCGAGCATCTCGAGCGCGACGCGCCGGTCGTCAACCGCTTCCTCGTCGACACCATGCTGCGCTACGGCCTGTTCGTCGGCTGGCACTATTCCGCCGGCTCACGGTATGACAGCGAATTCTGGCGCTACGCCCGCGACACCGCCTGGCCGAAACACCGCACGGCAGCGGACCCCGAGGCGGTGGATTGCGATGCGCTCGGCAAGTTCGACGACATGATCGGACTGTTGAACCGGCCGGTCATCGACAAGGCGGACCGGGACCGGATGTGCGCGGTCCCTCTGACCAGCTACGCCCAGGTGTCCCAGGGCCTTGGCTGTTAGGCCGGATTCCGGAACTCTTCGGCGGCGGTTTGCGCCTGGCGCTTACGCAATGACCGGCACGGAATTGAGTTCGTCTTCGGCGAGCGCGCGATCGCGCCGGCCTGTTTCGACCGGCACATCGTAGAGGCGGCCGGGCGCGAAGCGTTCCCAGAAATGGCGCAGGCCGGGCACGATGACCCGCACCACCGGCATGCCGATATCCGGCCGCGTCTGGTCGAGCACCAGGAATTCCATGCCGCGGGCCTCGACGAGCGCGCGGCATCGCTCGACCGCGTCGCGCGCGTCCGCCGCATCGGATACCGGATAGTCCGCCATGCCGCGCGGCGCTGCATCGGCCGCCGGCGCCAGCCAGGGATGGTCCGCCAGTTTCGCGGTTTTCCACCACCGCAGCGCCAGCGGATCGTCGATCGCCGGCCCCGGGCCGCCGCCCGGCCGCGGCAGCCAGGTCAGGCACTGGTTCAGCTCGCACACCGCGCGCAGGGCGGCGATGCGCGGATCGGTATGCGCCCCGGCACCGTAGATGATGTCCTCGCTGTCGCCGCCGGCCCGGCGCGAGACGGCGACGAAGGCGGGAATGCCGAGATCGGCGGTGACATCGAGGACCCACATATCGCGCTCGCGCCGGCGGTAATAGTCCGGCGCCGAGGCGAGATAGTCGTCGCCGAAGCTCTCCAGGTCCACGCCCGGCATGGCCAGCCGGTTGTACCACCAGATCGCGAAGGCGTCGCGTTCGACCAGTTCGAGGAAGCCCTGCAGGATCGCCTCTTCCAGGGTGTTGCCCGCCGCGCAGCCGTTCGAATCGGCGATGAAGTCTGCGGCGCCCCGCTGCTCGGCAGGCATGCTGTAGAGCATCGATGTCGGCAGATAGCGGTGGCGCGCCTGCGTCAGCGACCATACCGGCGACCAGTCGATTTCGGCCTCGGGGTCGAGGCGCGGCGGCACGACATTGTAGGGATGGCCCCGGGCGTTGATGGTTTCCGCGTCGTCCAACTGGCGTTCGCTGAACAGCTGCACGTCGTTCGGATGGATCGCCGCCGGGCCGCCGGCCGCATCAAATTCGGCGAAGCGTTTGCGGCAGCGGATCTCATCGCCGTGGAAGGCGCCGGAATAGCGCTCGATCGCCTCGCACAGGGCGCTCGCCTCCGACTGTTCCCGCGTGCTGCCCTTGCCGGCGCTCTTGCTGCGCAGGCTGCGCCGCAACGAACTGAGCTTCCGGCTGCGCAATCCGTAGTTGGTTCCCGCCCAGTAGACATGGAGCCAGGGATCGGCCTCGTCGGTGGTGCGCGCAACCCAGGTGACGACGCCGCTGACCGGGCTGACCAGATGGCGGTAGCGGGCCAGCGTCGCCTCCGGGGAGACCGACCGCACACCGCCGCTGTTGCTGACGCCCGTCGGGCTCGGCCGCAGTTGCAGGGGCACCGGTGGCCTGTCGGCGCGGTACAGGTCCGCGTCCCCGCAGGCGAAGCACTGCGGCCGGCGCATCACCGGGTGGCGCTCGCTCCCCAGTTTGCCGACATCCAGCGAGATGGCGTGCGCATGAAGCGGCGCGGTTTCCTCCAGGACCAGCCATTTGGCGATTTCGGCCGCGACCAGCCCGTAGACCGTATCCAGCACCGCCGGCTCGGCAGCGCCCGGCCGGAAGGCCGCCTCGTCGCCGGCGAGATTGCGCAGAAAATTGTGAACCTCCCGATGGCTGCGCAGGCGGTAGGCGAGGCAGGCCCAGCAGGGTCCGTCCTCCGCCGGCCGGAAAACCGGCCCGAACAGCGGCTGCAATCCCTTGGGCCGGACCGGGATCCACGGCGCGCCGGAGGCGAGGTGGCGCCGGTTGATCGTATCGCAACGCGCGTCGAGATAGTCGGCGCAGACGACGACCGAAAGCGTCGGGTTATCCGCGTCTGTCGCAACGCCCATGGCTTCGAGCCGCCGGGAGAGATGGCCGCCATCGCCGTCGACCGCCACCTTCGCCGCCGCCAGGCTTTGTTCCGCCCATCGCGGCGAGGCGCCGAGGGACGACCAGTAGGCCGCCCTGCCCCGGTCCATCGAATGGTCGCCGGAAACCGCATAGCCCCGGGAGGCCAGCCCTGCCAGCGCCGCGCGAACGTCGGCAGCGCCGTGAACGCCGTCGAGGGCCGCGACGATGTCGTCCTGCGGGCGGCCGTCGAGCAGCGGCAGCAGATCGCCGTAGATCGGCCCGTGCAGCAAGGTATTGAAGGATTCGGAAACCAGCAGGGTCCGCCCTTCCTCGACAGGATGAAAGTCGAGATGCGGGGTCAGCGCCGGCCGTTCGACAAGGCCCCGGTCTTCCGCCGAAACCTTCGTGAGAATTCCCTGAGGCATCGGCCGGCGCCCCGGCGCCGGATCGTCGCCCGGTTGCAGTCTGTCAGACATCCGGCAGAAACGGTCTCAGGCCGGATCGTCCGGCGCCGCCGCGCGCCCGTTTCCGGCCGGAGCACAATCGGCCGTATCGTCAAGGGAGTCGATCTGCGCCGCGGCGCGCGCCGCCGTTTCGCCGATCGCGGCGCGCAGCGCGTCGACATCGTCCCGGCCGCACGACTGCGCGAGCACGGCCCTGGCGCGGGAGCCCAGGGCTTCGACCGAATCGCCGTCGTCCGCGACCAAGCGCAGGGCGCCTCGGAGGTTCCGCCACAGCGTCGCGGCGTCCGCCAGTTCCTCTGCCGCACCCTCGGCGATCCGACCCTGTGCGGCGGCGGCGCGGAAGACCGAAGAGGCAGCGGGCGCCGGGTCGTCCGGCGCAGCGCCGGCAAGGTGCAATTGAAGCCACCGCGCGGTGCGCTCGACATGCTGCACGCCGCCGCGCATATCCTCCAGCGCGGACAGGCCCGGCTCGGCGGCGCCGTTTGCCGCCTCGCGCAATTCGGCGATCAGCGTGTCTCGCGCGGCGCCGGCGCCCAGGGCCTCGCGCCGCGCCTCTTCGAAACGCTGCCCGATACCGGCCGCGCCATGCTCGAAGATGCAACGCGCCCGGGTCAGCTCCAGGAGCTCGCCGGCCGGCGCGGCGGTCCGGATATGCTCCGCGAATCCGGCCAGGGACCGGACGGGACGCCCCTTCCGGCCGCCCGGGATCGGCGCCAGGAACAGGCTGTCCCGCGACAGTTCCCTGAGCGCGTCGAGGAAACGCCAGCACAGGCCGTCGTAGCTGTCGACGGAACTCCCTTCGTAGACGAAGAGAATATCGAGCGCCGCGCCGGGCGCGGCCTCCCGGCTCGCCAGGTCGCCGAGCACTGCGGCGGCCACCCCGCCCTCGCCGCCCGGCACGAGCCGGTCGGCAAATTCATCCGCGACGGCGGACAGGACGGCGGCAATCGCGGCTTCGGCCAGGTTGGACAGGGCCGTTCCCGCCTCGACCGGAGTCAGGTTGCCGCGCAGGGTGTGCATGGCGATCTGGAACGCCTTGTCGTTCGACCAGTTGCGCACGGTCTCCACGCTGTCCCGGACATCCTGGACCGGGGTTTCCGCGATCCGCTCCTTCATTTCCGCAATGCCGAATTCGTGCGTCCAATAGAGGCGCGTCAGGCCCCGGCGCGCGATCGCCTCGGCCGCCGGGTCCGGCCCGAACCCCTTCGGCAGGTCGAGATCGGTGAATTCCCTGTCCTGCAGGTTGTCGAGCAATTCCGGGTGCCGCTCGATCCATTTGGCCAGCCGGGGCGCAGCGCCGTAAATCTCGACGATCGCGTCGAACGCTTCCGGGCGCGCGGCCGAGACCAGGCTGTCGTAAGCGCTCCAGTCCTCGATTTCGGGATAGAATTGCGCGCGCCACCGGTCGACCAGCGGGTCCATCGTCGCGAACCAGCGTTTCGGACGCACGACCAGGTTGAACATCTTGGCGTAGCTGTACGGAAGTTGCGGCGACTCGTCGGGACCGCAATTCTGCAGCAGCGGGTAGGGCCGGCTCGCCACGGCATGGTGATCCGGGTGGCGCTGCATGTTGAAGAACATCCAGTTGCTGAACTTGTAGTTGGCGTTCCAGGAATGCCGGGGCCGGACCTTCTCGAACCGGCCGCTGCGCAGGCGGACCCGGCGCAGCCCGTAATGCTGCATGTAGTTGCTGATCTTCATCGAGAAGACGGCGCCGAGGCACAGGAAGGCGTAGGCCAGGACCGCCCAGATACCGCCCATCCAGAAGACCAGCCCGTACCAGAACGCGGTTTCGACGCCGTAGCGCCAGAACGGGTTGCTGTAGTGCCAGACCGGCAGGCGTTTGCGGGCCAGCCGCTCCCGGACGACCCGCCACGAACCGGTCAGGTTGCTCGCAACCTCCCGGGGAAAGTAGTGCCAGAAGCTCTGGCCCTTGGGCGCGGAGCCGACGTCCAGCGGCGTACCGACCTGGGCGTGGTGGATGTAGACGTGCTCGGTGGCGTATTGCGGGTAGGACGCGGACGCGAGCAGGAACTCGCCGAGCCGCCGCTCCCAGGTCGCGCGCCGGTGGATCAGCTCGTGGCCGACGATGAAGACCGCCTGGGCCTCGACGGCCAGAATCAGCGCCAGCAATATGCCTTCCCAGACCGTGAACTGGCCGGAGACAAGGATCTGCCAGAGCCCGAATGCCAGCGTCGGCGGCCAGAGCAGCGCCCATCCCCAGACCGGCAGGTTGTGCCAGAACAGCTTCCGTTCCGGCGTCTTCGCCGGGTCCATGGTCCGCTCGTCGTCGCCGAACGCCAGATCGAGCGGTCCGGCGAGCATGAAAAAGACGAGCGGCGCGACGATCCACCAGCCGCCGTAAACCAGGGCGAGAAAAATCAGCGGAAAGACTGCCAGCGGCAGAAACTGCGGCAGGGCGTTGAAGAAGGACGGCTCGACCGTTCTTGCAGCCGCCGGGTCCGGACCGTCAGGTACCGCAATGTTCTCAGCCATCGTGCGATCCCCGTTTACATCGGTCGACGCGAATTTTCGTGCCGCTTGTATTGCGCGGTCAATACCCGAGAGACAGTTCCGGCGGAAATTTCGGGCAGGAGGCCGGCCTATGCCCAACGCCGGATTTCGATCCCGAACGGCAGCGCCCGAAGGCAAAATACCCGAAAGCAAAATAGAAGTGTTGCGCCCATGGTACAAATTCAAGATCGGGCCGATAAACGTCCGATCGTACGGGGCAGCGGCGCCGCTACGGAGGGCCGGCCCGGCGAATTCAATACTCTTCGCTGCCCCCGTCGCGCCGCGGATAGTGCTCCGCGAGCCAGGTTTCATCGAACTTTCCGCTGGTCAGGTCGTCCTCCAGCGCCGCCGGCGCGCGTTCGGCGGGATCGCCGTAGCCGCCGGCGCCGGGCGTGCGCACGACGACCGCCTCGTCCGGCGCGATGGTCACGGCGATCGGCTTGTTGGGCAGGCGGGCCGCCGTGCCGTCCGCCGCGACATGGCGGAACGCGCCGGTCGCCCCGGCCCCGCCGCCGAAGACGCCCCAGGGCTGCCGGGCAAAGCGCTCGCCAGCGCCGTTGAACGTGCAGGCATGATCGACCGGCGCGACGATCCGTTCGAGGCCCATGCCGCCGCGTTGCCGGCCGGGCCCGCCCGAATTGGCGATCAGACCGTAGGAGCGGACGCGCAGCGGATATTCCATCTCGATCGCTTCGACCGGCAGGTTCGACGTGTTGGTGATGTGGACCTGCACGCCGTCCTTGCCGTCCTTCGTTGCGCGCCCGCCAAAGCCGCCGCCCAGGGTTTCCAGATAGACATAGTCGTCGCCGGTGCGCGGATCGGTGCCGGCGAAGACGGCGGTGGTGTTGGCGCCGTTGGCCGCGCCGACCGCCGCTTCAGGCCGGGCCGGCGCCAGCGCGCCGAGGATGACGTCGATGATGCGCTGGCAGGTGTTGGCCCGGGCCGCCACCGGCGCCGGGAAGGCAGCGTCTAGCAGGCTGCCCTTCTCGACCGTGAGCCGCGGCAGGTCGAGCACGCCCTGGTTGTTTGGCGCGTCGGGATCGAGCAGCGCCTTGAGCGCATAGCAGACCGAAGCCTGGGTGGCGTTGCGGGTCACGTTGATGTTGCCCGTGACCTGCCTTGCCGAGCCGGAAAAATCGAAATGGATATCGCCGCCGTTCACCGTGATTTCGAGCCGGATCGGGATGTCGGTCGCGCCCATGCCGTCGTCGTCCATCGCATCCTCGAAGCGGTAGACGCCGTCGGGCAGTTCGGCAACGGCGGCCCGCAGTCGGTCGGCGCTGCGCCGGACGATCTGTTCGAAGCCGTCGCGCAGCGCCGGAACCCCGTAGGTGTCGACGATCTCGACGAGCCGGCTGCGGCCGAGCCGGCAGGACGCGATCTGGGCGAAATAGTCGCCGCGCCGCTCGGTGGGCACGCGCACGTTGAGCAGGATCAGGTCGAGCAGGTCCTGCTGCAGCACGCCCTCGCGGAACAGGTGCACCACCGGGATGCGCAGGCCCTCCTGGTAAATCTCCGTCAGCCCGCCGGCCATGCTGCCGGGCACGGCGCCGCCGACATCGGCGTGATGGGCGATGTTGCACATGAAGGCGATCAGCTCGCCGCCGTGGAACACCGGCATCGCCATATTGATGTCCGGCAGATGGGTGCCGCCGGCGACGTGGGGGTCGTTGGCAACGAACAGGTCGCCGTCGCGCAGCTCGTCGCCAAAGCGGGCGAGCAGGCTCTCCATCAGCCCGCCCATCGAAGCGAGATGGATCGGCAGGGAGGCGTCGGCCTGGACAATCAGCCGGCCGGCCGGGTCCATGACCGCCGTGGAATGGTCGCGCCGTTCCTTGATGTTGGTGGAATAGGCGCTCTTCATCAGGGCGGCGAAGGTCTCGTCGGCGACCGAGCGCAGGCCGTTGGCCATGATCTCCAGCGTGACCGGATCGACCGGCGTTGCAACGGCGCTCATCCTGCGTCTCCGACAGCGATGACCAGGTTCCCGGCCTCGTCGACCGCGGCCCGGTCGCCGGGAAACACGGCGGTCGTGGAATCGAGCTGCTCGACGATGGCCGGGCCGGCAAAGTCCATGCCGGCTGTCAGCGAGTCGCGCCGGTAGACCGGCGTCTCGACCGCGCTGCCGCCGTCGAACCAGACCGGGCGGCGGCCGGACGGCGCCGGCGTGCGTTCCGCCGCTTCTCCGGAAGCGGGCGCGGCGGCCGACGCGATCCGGCCCGTCGCGGCGACGCGGACGTTGACGATTTCAATCGGCTCGCCGGCGCTGTGGAAGCCGTAATGCCGCTCGTGCTCGGCATGAAAGGCCGCGGCGACCGCGTCGGGACCGGCCGGCCGCGCCAGCGCGCCTTGCGGTCCGCCGGCAAAGAAAACCGGCAGTTCGAAATTCTGGCCGACGTAGCGGGCGTCGAAGCACAGGGCCGCGCCGCGGTCGTCCGGCGCGACTCCTTCCGCGTCGAACCAGGCGCGCGCCTCCGCTTCCAGACCGTCCATCGTGCCGGCGATGCGCGCCATGCCCTCCTCGTTCAGGGCAAAGCGGCCGCTGCGCACGAATTCCTCCTTCAGATCGGACACGATCAGCCCCTGGGCGCACAGGATGCCCGGCGCGCCGGGGACGACGATCTCCCGGATGCCGAGCACCCGCGCCCCCTCGACCGCGTGCAGCGGCCCCGCCCCGCCGAACGGCATCAGCGCGTAGTCCCGCGGATCGAGGCCGCGCTCGACGGAGATGGTGCGCACCGCGCGCACCATGTTGGCCACGACGATGCCGAGAATGCCCTGCGCGGTTTTCTCGACCGTGAAGCCGAGCCGCTGCGCGGCGGGTTCGATGGCGCGCCGGGCCGCATCGGCATCGAGCGCCAGTTCGCCGCCCGCCAGCCCTTCGGCGGACAGGCGGCCGAGCACGAGATTGGCGTCGGTCACCGTGGGCTCCGTGCCGCTGCGGCCGTAGCAGGCCGGTCCGGGATCGGCACCGGCGCTGCGCGGCCCGACCTTGAGCAGCCCGTCGCGCTCGAACCAGGCGATCGAGCCGCCGCCGGCGCCGACCGTGTGGATATCCACCATCGGCTGGCGCACCGGGAAGCCGGCGACCTCCCGGTCCAGGCCGACCCCGGCGTCGTAGCCGCGGATCAGGGCGACGTCTGCGCTCGTGCCGCCCATGTCAAGGGTGATGACGTTCGGGCGGTTCGCGCCCTTCGCGGTGTGGACCGCGCCGACCGCGCCCGCCGCCGGGCCGCTCAGTGCGGTGCGGATCGGAAACGCCTTCGCCGTTTCGACCGACATCAGCCCGCCGCTCGACTGGTAGATGCGGATCGCGGCGTCCGGGGCCAGCGCCGCCGTCTCGGCTTCGAGATAGGCCAGATAGTCGGCGATGACCGGCTGGAGATAGGCGTTCAGGACGGTTGTCGAAAACCGCTCATACTCCCGGAACTCCGGCCGGACGGCCGAGGACAGCGAGAGCGAAAGATCGGGCAGGCGCGCTTTCAGGGCGTCGGCGATGCGCCGTTCGTGTGCGGGATCGACGAAGGAGAACAGGCAGCAGACGGCACAGGATTGGGCGCCGCTCGCCGCGACGGCCTCGGCGACCTTTGCAAGCCCCACCTCGTCGAGGTCGGTCAGCACCTCGCCGGCCGGCCCCAGCCGCTCGCGCACCTCGAAGCGCCGCCGCCGCGGCACCAGGGGCGCCGGGTGATCCTGTTGCAGGGAATACATGTGCGGCCGGGTCTGGCGGCCGATCTCCAGCAGGTCGCGGAAGCCTTCGGTCGTCACCAGGGCGACGGCGCCGCCGCGCCGCTGGATCAGGGCGTTGGTGGCCACGGTGGTGCCGTGGCACAGGCGGTCGATCTGCGCCGGATCGAAATCCAGCGCCGCCGCCATCTCCTGCAGGCCCCGGACGATGGCCTCGCCCGGATTGTGCGGCGTGGACGGCCGCTTGTAGACCTGCGTGGCGCCGTCTTCGAGCCGGCGCGCAAAGAAATCCGTAAAGGTGCCGCCGACATCGACGCCGACCAGCCATCCGGTACGCGGCTTTGCCATGATCGGTTGTTTTCCCGGATAAATCGGACGCCGCCGATTCGCCAGTCTAGCCCGGACGCCGCGTCGCGGTCACGGTCTGCGCGCCGCCGACCTGCCGCCTGCTGCTATTCGAAGCCGTGCATGCCGCACAGGATGTGGGAGGACATGCCGCCGTCCGCCGGGATATTCGTGCCGCGGATCCAGCCGGCGCCGTCCGACAGCAGGAACGCGACCACGGGTGCGATATCGGCCGGCCGGCCGGGGCGGTCCATGACCCGCATATCCTCTTCGGCGCGCTCGCCGAGGGTCTCGATGAAATCCGGCAGGATCGGCGTGTCGACCGGGCCGGGCGACACCGAATTCATCCGGATGCCGCGGTCGCGCCAGGTCCAGCGGTTCTGCATGGTCCAGACGACGAGCGCCTCCTTGGTGAAGAAGTAGGACCGGCCGCCCTCGTTGCCGACCCCGTGTTGCTCGACGAACGCCGCGACGCCGTCGAAATCGAGCGTCGCGGCGGCTTTGATCTGGTCGACCGCCTGCGGCCAGCCGAAACCGGCCAGCGAGGCCAGGTTGACGATCGATGCGCCGTCGGCGAGCTTGCCGACCAGGCGCAGCGTCAGATGTTTCAGCCCGACCAGGTTGACCCTGAGGACCTGTTCGGCCGGCGCGGTCGGCGGCAGGCCGGCGCAGTTCACGAGGCCGTCCGCGCCGTCCGGTAGCGCCTCGACCAGGCTGTCGATGGCCGCCGCTTCGGAAAGGTCGGCCCGGAAGAAGCCGGCCAGGTCGACGGTGGGGTCGTTCCGGTCGACGCCGATCGCCGAGCCGCCCCGGCGCGCGATCTCGCGGCAGATCCGGTCGCCGATCCCTGAGGAACAGCCGGTAACGACAATCGTTTTTCCATCGAGCATGGGGGCTTCTTTCGCTTTTGGTTGGAGGGTTCAGGTTTCGCCGGCGCCGAGATAGAACCGGCTGACGGCCTCGTCCGCCAGCAGGTTCGCGGCGCTGTCCGCGCCGACGACATGGCCGTTCTCCAGCAGGTAGCCGCGGTCGGCGATCGCCAGGCTCTGCTTCGAATTCTGTTCGACCAGGAAGATGCCGACGCCCTGGCCGCGGATTTCGGCCAGCGAACGGAACAGGTCGCGGCACAACAGGGGCGACAGGCCCAGCGACGGTTCGTCGAGCAGCAGGATCGACGGCGCCGACATGATGGCGCGGCCGACGGCGACCATCTGCTGCTCGCCGCCGCTCATGGTGCGCACGGCCTGGCGCCGCCGCTCCTTCAGCACCGGAAACAGGGCGTAGATGCGCTCCCGGTTCGCCGCCTCGGCGCCCCTCGCCCTGTCGGGAAAGGCGCCGAGCGTCAGGTTTTCGTCGACCGTCAGATCGCCGAAGATGCCGCGGTCCTCGGGCACCAGGGCGATGCCCTTCTCGACGATCTCGTGGGGCGGCAGGGCGGCGATCTCCTCACCGTCCATCCGGATGCTGCACCCCGGGCGCGCCGGGGCCAGCCCGGCGATGCTGCGGATCAGCGTGCTCTTGCCGGCCCCGTTCGCGCCGAGCATGACGACGATCTCGTCGGCGCCAACGGTGACGGAGGCGTCCTCGACCGCGTGATGCTGGCCGTAGAAGACCGAGAGGTTGCGGACTTCAAGCATCGTCTTCCCCGAGATAGGCCCGGACGACCTCCGGGTCGGCGAGGACTTCCCGGGTCGAGCCCTCGGCGATCTTCCGGCCCGAATTCATCACGATGCAGCGCCGGCACAGGCTGCGGATGGCGTCCATGACATGCTCGACGACGATGATGTTGCGCCCTTCCGCCGCCAGCGATTCGACCAGTTCGATGCCGGTCTTCAACTCGGTCGGATTGAGGCCGGCGAGCCATTCGTCGAGCAGGACGACCTTCGGATCGGATATCAGGGCGCGCGCCAGTTCGACCCGCTTCTGGTCGATATAGGTGAGCGCATCGACGGGGGCCGCCGGGCTGCCGCGGAGGCCGACCCGGTCGAGCAGGGCGACGGCCGCCTCGCGCAATTCCCCGCCCCACAGCCGCGTGTGGCCGAAGACGCCGCCGGCCATGACATTCTCGACCACGCTCAGCGAGTGCAGGACCCGGACGATCTGGAACGTCCTGGCGATCCCCAGCCGGGCGCGCCGGTGGGCCGTGTGGGCGGAAATATCCTCGCCGTCCAGAAGGATCGCGCCGCCGGTCGGCTGCAGGGCGCCGGAAATCAGGTTGATCGCCGTCGTCTTGCCCGACCCGTTGGGGCCGATCAGGCCGAGCACCTCGCCGTCGTTGAGGGCCAGGTCAAGGCCGTCGACCGCGAGCAGCCCGCCGAAATTTTTTGACGCGGCGCGGACTTCGAGGACCGGCCCCAAGACCGGTCGGGGCGCCGGGTCAGCCATGTCCGGCCCTCCGGCGCCGGAACTGCTTCTCGATCAGGCCGATCACGCCGTTCGGGATGAAATAGACGATCAGCAGGAAGGCGACGCCGAGCAGCAGGGTCGACTGGTTCGGCGCCTGGGCGGAGATTAGGTCCCAGATCAGGGCGAACGGGATCACGCCGACCAGCGGCCCCCACAGCCGGTGCGCGCCGCCCAGCAGCGCCATGATGACCACCTGGAACGACAGCATGGCGCTGAAGGCGTTGGTCGGCTCGACATAGTTCCAGCGCGGCGCGAGCACGGCGCCGGTCACGGCGGCAAAGGTGCAGGAAACGACGAACAGGGCGACTTTGGCGCGCGCCGTGTTGATGCCGGAATGGGAGGCGACCGTTTCGTCGTCGCCGATGATCCGCAACGCGAAGCCCAGCCGGGACCGGCCGATCGCCCAGCCGGCAAGATAGACCGCCGCCGCCAGAGCCAGCAGTTGCCAGTAGACCAGCCGCTCGCTGGTATCGACCAGGACATAGAGACCGCTGCTCGTCCCCATGGTGGTCTGGACCCAGGTGAACAACTGGCGGACCAGTTCCGCGAGCCCCAGGGTGAAGATCACGAAATAGACGCCGGAGACCCGGAGCGTCGCCAGCCCGACGATGCCGCCCAGCGCGGCGCCAATCAGGCCGGCGACGAGGACGAGCAGGGGATAGGGCACGGTCGCGATGCCGATGCCGACCGTGTACATGCCGATGCCGAAAAAGGCCGCCGTCGAAAGCGCGATATAGCGGGTCGGGCCGGAAAACAGCGCCCAGGACGTCGCCAGGACGGTGTACATCGCGATCGTGATGCCCATCGACAGCCAATAGCCGTCGTCGAACGCGGGCAGCGCCGCGGCCGCGACGAATCCGGCCGCCGCGACCGCAAAGAATCGTTGCTCCTTCGCCGTCGGCGTCATGCGGATTTCCGGCCGAACAGGCCCTGAGGGCGCCACAGCAGGACCGCGATGAACAGGATATAGGCGGCCGCCAGGGTCAGCCCCGGATCGATCAGCCGGGCGACGGCGGATTCGACGATGCCCAGGATGAAGGAGGCGACGATGGCGCCGCGGATGTCGCTGACGCCGCCGAAGATGATGATGATCAGCGCCTTCATGGTGAAGATGACGCCCAGCGAGGCGTCGAAGGTCAGGAAGGTGCTCAGGAGCGCGCCGCCGGTGGCGGTGACGGCGCCGCCCAGGGCGAAGGCCAGCGCCGACGCCTTGAGCACGTCGATGCCGACCAGCCCGGCCGCCGTCGGGTTGACGGCGACGCCGCGCAGGGCGAGCCCGGTCCGCGACCGGGTGAGCCAGAGCGCCAGGACGATGCACAGGACAGCCGACCCGGCGAACGCGACGATGCGGTTCAGGCCGTAGGGCTGGCCGAATATCTCGAAGGGCCGCGCCAGATAGGAATAGCTGAAATATTCGCCCCCGAAGACGGCGATCATCACGCCGACGAGGATGAAGCTCATGCCGAAGGTCGCGAGGATGCTGTCGACCTCGAGCTGTCCGTGGGATTTGGCGCGGCGGACCAGCGGCCGGAGCACATACCGGTAGACCAGCCAGTTGGCGACGAAGGCGAGCAGCGCCGCCGGGACGATGGACAGGAACGGCGACAGTTTCAGGCCGGTCCAGAACCAGAAGGCGCCGAACGAGCCGGCGACCAGCACCTCCCCGTTGGCGAGGTTCATGATGCGGGCGACGCCGTACTGCAATTGCAGGCCGAGCGCCATCAGCGCATAGGAACCGCCCAGCAGGACGCCGAGGACGAGGATATCCATTCCCGGACCTCAAGGCCGGAACGGCGGACCGCCCTGGTGGGCGATCCGCCGTCCGCGGCCGGCAGGAATTACCAGCCCTGCTTGACCTTGACGGGTTTCGCGCCCGGCCGCCCGGTGCTGCGGACGCCGTAGAACACGCCGTTCTGCCACTGGCCGACGGTCCAGAACTTCTCGCTGTTCTGGTTCTTGTAGGTCACGTCGCCGATGACGGTCTTGAACGTGTTCTTCTTGATGTAGGCGATGACAGCCTTGCGGTCGGTCGAGCCGACGCCCTCGATGGCCTGTTCGAGAATCTGCAGGCTGGCGTAGGTCACCGCGCTCGCCCAGTAATCGGGCGACTTGCCGATGAATTTCGTGTGGGCCGCGAAATACGCCTTCATCTCGGGCGTGTCCGGGTTGATGCCGCCGGCGCCGAGATTGCCTTCGATCGACTTGCCGAACTTGGCAGCGTAGGCCGGGAAGCAGGTGGCGACCGCGGTATAGAAAACCTTGACGTCGAGGCCGGCGATCTTCGCCTGCTCGGTGAGCGCGAAGGTGTCCGGCGGATAGGACCAGGCCACGAAGGCGTCGGGCTTCGCCGCCTTGGCCGCCTTGACGACCGGCGACAGGTCCTGCGTGCCCAGCGGATAGGAATTGTCGTACACGATCTCGAAACCGGCCTTCTTGAAGATCGGCCGGGCCGCGTTCGCCAGCTCGATACCGAAGGCGTCGGCGACGTTGACCATCGCGACCCGGTTACCGATCACGCCCTTCTTGCGCATCTCCGACAGGATATCGGCGACGGACCCGGCGAACGTCGTCGTCGAGCCGAGCATGAAGAAGATATTCGGGTAGCGCTTGGTCAGGACCTCGATCTTGTCGGAAATCGCGGAAACCGCGAGCTGCGGATAGCCGTAGCGCGCGAAGATCGGCGCCGTGGCCAGGTTGAACCCGGTGCCGAAGGGCGCGACGATGAAATCGACCTTGTCCTGGGTCGCCAGGCGCTGGATCGCCTTGATGGCCTCGCCCGGATTGGTCCGGTCGTCATATTCGATCAGCTTGATCTTGGCCTTGCCGCTCTTGAGTTTCAGGCCGCCGCGGGCGTTGACCTGATGGACCCACAGCCGGATGTTCGGCCAATGGGTCACCGCCGCGCCGCCGGCCAGCGGACCGGTTTTCGGCGCCGATGCGCCGATCTTGATTTCGGCCGCGAGCGCGCCGCCGCCGCCCACAGCCGCCGCAATCGCGAGTCCGGCGAGCGCCGGAACCAGATGTCTGACCATGTTTACCTCCCAGGCAGGTTGTCGTCGTTGACGCCGGCGCATGACTGCCACTCCGGCGCCGGGAAAGCCGGATGGGATGCCGCTGCGGTCCGGTCTGCGCCTCGATCCGTCGAAGCCCGGCAAGTCCGTCGATCCGCCCGGCAGCATCGCGCGCGCAATATCGCCGCCGAAAACCGCCGCGGCAAGGCCGTATTCCGTATCGTCGTCGGCGCTCGCGACCTCGCCGGGCGGCGTTCCCGCCCCGTCCGAACGGACCGCAAACGCCGCGCGCGGCGTGGGAATGCCGCTCCGGCGCCGGCGCACAGTCTTTTCCGGCGTCCGTTGCTCTGCTATCCGTGGCCGGCAACCGAACCTAGAGCATATCCATGTCGCTGTTGATAACCGGCCTTGCGCTGTTCATGGCAGTCCACCTGATACCGAAAGCGCCGCGATTGCGCCTTGCCCTGGTGGGACGGCTGGGGGCAAAGCCCTATCGCGGCGCGTTCAGCGCGGTCGCGCTGCTCGCTCTGGCGGTCGTCGTGTGGGGCTTCTCGCGCTCCCCGGTCGAACAGGTCTATGCGCCCCCGGCATGGGGACATCCGGTCTCAATGATCCTGACGCCGATCGCGCTGGTGCTGTTCGCTGCGGCCAACATGCCCACCCGGATACGCGCCCTGGTCCGGCATCCGATGCTGCTCGGGCTCCTGCTGTGGGCCTTCGCCCACCTTCTCGCCAATGGCGAAATACGCTCCCTGGTGCTGTTCGGCGGCTTCGCGGCGTTCGCGGCGGTCGAGATCGCCAGTGCAGCCGCGCGAGGCAAAGGCCCGCCGAAGGAGCCGCCGCCCCGTATCGCCATGGACATTGCTGCCGTCGTCGTCGGCGCGATCGCCGCCGGGCTCCTGGCGGGTTTTCACGGCGTGCTTTTCGGCGCGCCGGTACTGTAATGCCGTTCGGGGGCGGAGACGCCCCGCGCGGCCCGGCGAGCACTTTCGCCGGTCGCACCCTCCGGCGCCGCGTTGCGCATTTGAGCCGGTTCTTCAGGAACAAGACCGGCGCATCGCCGAATGGCTGCCGCCTCGGCCGTATGAGGCGACCGATACCGCACCGCGGCGCAATGCCGTTGCACGGTGCAAGGCCGGTCGGCTATCTGAGGGCGCGCCTCTCTCCGCACCTGCCAGGAACCTCATGCCCGATTTTGCCATCCCGGAACAGGTCCGCCCGGAAGACAGCCATGTCGGCCGTCGCCTGCCGCGGATCGAGGATCGCTCCCTGCTGCGCGGCGAAGGCGGGTTCGTCGACGATGTGCCGGTGAAGAGGGGCACGCTGCACGCCGCCTTCGTGCGCGCGCCCCATGCCCATGCCGAAATCGTCGCCATCGACGCGAGCGCGGCGCTCGCCATGCCGGGCGTCTTCGCGGTCGTGACCGGCGCGGACATGGCGGCCGAGACCGATCCGATGATCGTCGGCTTCGAGAACCCGATCGACTATTACGGACTCGCCGTCGACAAGGTGCGCTATGTCGGCGAGCCGGTGGTTGCGGTGGCCGCGACGGACCGCTACCGCGCCGAGGACGCCGCAGACCTGATCAAGGTGACCTATAACGTGCTGCCCGCGGCCGTCGATCCGGTCGCTGCTTGTGCGCCGGACGCACCGATCCTGCACCCGCGCAGCGACTCCAACTGCGTCTCGAAACGCCATTTCGTGCACGGCGACCCGGACACGGCCTTCGCCGAAGCCGAGCGCACGACCGAACTGACCATCCGCTACCCGCGCAATTCCATCACGCCGATGGAGACCTACGCCGTCGTGGCCGAGGCCAGCAGCGAGACCGGCGGCTTCGACGTGCTGTCCAACTTCCAGGGGCCGTTTTCGGTGCACACGGTGATGGCGCTCGCCCTGCGCATCCGCACCGCCGCCCTGCGCCACCGCAGCCCGAAGAATTCCGGCGGCAGTTTCGGCTCCAAGCTGGTGATCTTCCCCTATATCGTCGTGCTCTGCGTGCTCGCCCGCAAGGCGCGCCGGCCGGTCAAGTGGATCGAGGACCGGCTGGAGCACCTGTCGGCCTCCAGCGTCGCGCCCAACCGGGTTACGAAGGTCGAGGCCGCTTACAGGTCGGACGGCACGGTCACGGGCCTCCGGCTCACCCACTGGGACGACCACGGCGCCTATCTGCGCGCGCCGATGCCGGCGCCGATCTACCGGATGCACGGCGTCTCGACCAACGGCTACTTCATCCGCCATCTCGAAGTCACCAACCATATCGTGATGACCAACAAGTGCCCGACCGGCGCGGTGCGCGGCTTCGGCGGGCCGCAGCTCTATTTCGCCGTCGAGCGCATGATGCAGCGCGTCGCCGTGCTGACCGGGCAGGACCCGCTCGCCGTCATCCGCAAGAACCTGGTTGCCGCCGACCAATTTCCCTACAAGGCAGTCGCCGGCTCGCTGCTCGATTCGGGCGACTACCGCCGGACGGTCGACGAAGCCGTCGAGCACGGCGATCTGGCGGCGTTGAAAAAACGGCGCGACGCGGCGCGCGCCGAAGGACGGCTCTACGGCATCGGCTATGCCGCCTGCGTCGAGCCCAGCCAGTCCAACATGGGCTATATCTCGACGGTCAAGACCGGCCTGGAGCGCGAGCGCGCCGGGCCGAAGGACGGCGCCGTCGCCTCGGTCACCGTTTCGGTCGACGCCCTGGGCTCGGTCAACGTGATCGGCGATTCGGTGCCCCAGGGCCAGGGCCACCAGACGGCGCTCGCCCAGATCGTCGCCGACCGGCTCGGCCTGACGCCGGACGACGTGGTGGTCGCGCTCGATACCGATACCGCCAAGGACGGCTGGTCGATCGCCGCCGGCAACTACTCCTGCCGCTTCGCGCCGGCCTCCGCCAGCGCCGCCCACCAGGCGGCAACGCGGGTGCGCGAGAAGATGGCGCGGATCGCGGCGGCGAACCTGAACGTGCCGGTTGCGGAGGTCGAATTCACCGACGGCAATATTCACGCCGCCAACAACCCGGACAACGCCATCCCCTTCTACCGCATCGGCGGGCTGGCCCACTGGTCGCCGTCGAGCCTGCCGGACGATGTCGAGCCCGGCATCCGCGAGACCGCCATGTGGAACGCGCCGGAGCTGACGCCGACGACCGCGAAGGACGAGATCAACACGTCGCTCGCCTACGGTTTCGGGTTCGATTTCTGCGGCGTCGAGGTCGATCCGGATACCGGCGTCGTGATGGTTGACCAATATGTCTCGGCCCACGACTGCGGCACCATCCTCAATCCCGGCCTCGCGGAAGGCCAGATCCGCGGCTCCTGGGCCTCGGCCTATGGCGCGACCTTCCTGGAGGAATTCTGCTACGAGGCGGACGGCACGTTCCGCTCCGGCACCTTCGCGGAATATCTCGTGCCGACGGCCGCCGAACTGCCGGAGATCCGGCTGGTCCATCCGACGCCCCATCCCTCGCCCTACACCCGCCTCGGGGCCAAGGGCATCGCCGAGGGCAACCAGTATACGACGCCGGTCTGCGTTGCGAACGCGGTGGCCGACGCGCTGGGCGTCGAAGACATTCAACTGCCGCTCAAGCCGGCCAGGGTGCTGGCGTGGATGGAGGCGGACGAGCCGCCGCCCTCGGCCGCGGTTGCGCCGGACGGCGAGGCCGGAGAACCCGGGCGCCCGACCATCGACGGGTCCGGCGAAGTGCAGGTGCCCGCGCCGCCGGAGCAGGTCTGGGCCATGCTGCTCGATCCGGAACGGATGGCCCGCATCGTCCCCGGATGCGAGCGGCTGGAGGCAGCCGGCGAAAAAAGTTTCACCGGTGCGGTCGTGCTCGGCGCCGGGCCGGTCAGGGGCCGGTTCGAGGCGCGGATCGACCTGACCGATCTGGAAGCGCCGCGGCGCGCAAGGCTCGTCGGAGCGGCGGACGGGCCGCTGGGTTCGTCGCGCGGCAGCGGAGAATTCGAACTGGTCGCGCAGGATGGCGGCACGCTGGTGCGCTACCGCTACGCCGTCGAACTGTCCGGCAAGGTCGCGGCGGTCGGCGGGCGCATGGTCCGCGGCGCGGCCCGGCAACTCATCGACCGCTTCCTGCGCGGCCTGATCCGCGAAGCCGGCGGCGAGGCCGGGACGGCTCCGCCGGGCGGGCTGTCGGGCCGGCTCCGGCGCCTGGTCGGGGGCAAGGCATGAAGCCGGCGCCGTTCGACTATGTGCGCGCCGAGAGCGTCGAAGAAGCCGTTGCCGTACTCTCCGAACATGGCGACGAAGCCCGCGTGCTGGCCGGCGGCCAGTCGCTGATGCCGATGCTCAACATGCGGCTTGTCCGGCCGGAAGTACTGGTGGACATCGGCGGCCTCCCGGAACTTGCGCATATCGAAGTCGACGGCGATGCCGTTGCCATCGGAGCCTCCGTTACCCAGGGCGATCTGGCCGACTGGCCGGAACTCGGAACGGCCCTTCCCGTCGTCGCCGCGGCGCTGCCCCATGTCGGCCATTTCCAGACCCGCAACCGGGGCACGGTCTGCGGCTCGATCTGCCATGCCGATCCGTCCTCCGAACTGCCGCTCTGCCTCGCCCTGCTCGGCGGCGAGGTCGACCTGCACAGCGCGCGAGGGGTGCGAACGGTTCCGGCGGACGAATTTCAGCGGGGCGTCCTGACGACGGCGAAGGAACCGGACGAACTCGCCGTGCGCGCACGCCTGCCGAAAGCGCAAGACGGCGAGCGTTTCGCCTTTCTGGAGTTTCAGCACCGCCACGGCGATTTTGCCGTGGTGGCGGTCGCCGCAAAGCGCAGCGGCGACGCGGTCAGCCTGGCGGTCGGCGGCGTGGCGGATCGGCCGGAGGTCTGCCATTGGGACGCTCTGCCCGGCGACGCCGTGGAGGATGCGCTCAACGACCTCGCCTGGACGCTCGGCGGCGGCGACGATATCCACGCGACGGCGCGCCACCGCCGGCAGCTCGTGCGCCATCTGGGCAAACGGGCCATCGACGCGACCGCCGCCGACGGAGCCGGCGCATGAAGACGCTGGACCGCAACGGCCGCCATCCGGTCCGTTTCACCCTGAACGGGATGCCGGAAGAGGGCTTTGCCGAGCCGCGGATGCTGCTGACCGATTTCCTGCGCCACGAGATCGGCGCGACCGGCACCCATGTCGCCTGCGAGCACGGCGTCTGCGGCGCCTGCACGGTCCGCGTCGGCGGCAGGGCAGTGCGCGCCTGCCTGATGCTGGCGGTCCAGGCCGACGAGGCGGAGATCGAGACCATCGAGGGGCTCGCCGAAGCCGACGGCTCGTTCGGCCCGTTGCAGCAGGCGTTCCACGAGAATTTCGCCCTGCAGTGCGGCTTCTGTACGCCGGGCTTCCTGATGTCGCTGAGCGACTATCTGGAGCGGAACCCCGACCCGACGGTCGATGAAATCAAGGTCGCGCTCAGCGGCAACATCTGCCGCTGCACCGGCTATCACGAAATCATCAACGCCAGCCTGGACGCCGCCAGGGCGCTCAGGGAGCGGCGGCAGCAAGACTGAGAGGCACAATGCGCGCGGTTCTGGTCAACGAATTCGGTCCCGTCGAAAGCCACGCCATCGCGGACCTGCCGGATCCGGAACCCGGCCCGGGCGAGGTGCTGATCGAGAACCGGGCCATCGGGATCAACCTGCCGGACGCGCTGATGCTCCAGGGCCGGTACCAGAAGCGCCCGCCGCGGCCCTTCGTGCCCGGCCGCGACTGCGCCGGCGTCGTGCGGGCGGTCGGCGACGGGGTGACGCGCTGCAAGCCGGGCGACCGGGTCGTGGCGCAGGTCTTCACCGGCGCGTTCGGCCAGCTCGTCCCCGCGCCCCAGGAGCGCTGCTTCCTGCTGCCTGACGGCGTCTCGTTCGAGGACGCCGCCGCCATGATCACCGTGTTCAACACCGCCTGGGTCGCCATCGACATGCGCGCCGGCGTCCGGCCCGGCGACACGGTGCTGATCACCGGCGCGGCCGGCGGCGTCGGCTCGGCCGCAATCCAGCTGTGCAAGGCGCGCAACGCGACGGTGCTGGCCGCGGTCTCGAGCGCCGAGAAGGCGGATTTCGTGCGCACCTGCGGCGCCGACGCGGCGATCGACACCAACGCCCCGGACGTCGATGCCCTCAAGGCCCATCTCAAGGCCCAGGTCGCCGCCGCTACCGGCGCGGCGGAGGGCCGGGGCTGCGACGCCGTGATCGAGATGGTGGGCGGCGACCTGTTCGAGGCCAGCCTGCGCGTGCTGCGCTTCGCCGGCAAGCTGGTGATCGTCGGCTTCGCCGGCGGCACGATCCCGGCGGCAAAGGCGAACTACCTGCTGTTCAACAACCTCACGGTCATGGGCGCGCCGCTCGATATCCAGTTCGACATGGTCTACGCCGCGATGGAAAAGGGCGTGAACGCCTGGCTGTCGCTCCTGGCGGCCGGCAAGCTCGCTTCCGCGATTTCCGCGCGTTACCCGCTGGCCGAGTTCGTCGAGGCGTTCGGCGTCATTACCGGCCGCAAGGTCATGGGCAAGATCGTGCTGGACCCGGCGGAGGCGTAGAGATCGGGCCATGGACCTCCCCCGCAACAGCTTCAAGCGCGCCATCGCCGAAGGCCGGCTGCAGATCGGGCTGTGGAGCACGTTGGGCAGTACGGTCGGCGCGGAGATCCTCGGCGACAGCGGCTTCGACTGGTTGCTGCTCGATACCGAGCACTCGCCCAACGAACTGCCCGACCTGCTCGCCCAGATGCAGGCGCTCGGCCGCAGCGCGACGTCGGCCATCGTCCGGCCGGCCTGGAACGATACCGTGCTGGTCAAACGCATCCTGGATATCGGCGCCCAGAGCCTGCTGCTGCCCTACGTCCAGAACGCCGACGAGGCCGCCGCCGCCGTCGCCGCGACCCGCTATCCGCCGGCCGGCGTGCGCGGCGTCACCGGCAGCGGCCGGGCGGCGCGCTACGGCCGGGTCAAGGACTATGCCCGGCGCGCCCATGAGGAACTCTGCGTGCTCGTGCAGGTCGAGACCCGGCCGGCGCTCGGCGAACTGGAGGCCATCGCGGCGGTGGACGGCGTGGACGGCGTCTTCATCGGCCCGGGCGACCTCGCCGCCTCCTTCGGCGTCGTCGGGCAGCCCGGCCACCCGGACGTCCAGGCGGCGATCCGGGACGCCGCCGACCGCCTGAAGGCCGCGGGCAAGCCGGCCGGCATCCTGACCGTCAATCCGGAGGAAGCCCGGCGCTACATCGAGTGGGGCTTCACCTTCGTCGCCGTCGGCATCGACCTGCTGCTGCTGGCGAGGGGCGCCGACGCGCTGCGGACCGACTTCGGCGGGCGCGATGGATAGCGCCGCGAATGCCGGTACATAGTACGATGTCGAACCGTCAGCGGGGCGAAAGTATGTCCAGCCGCAACATCAAACCGTTGATCCCGAATGCCTGGTATATCGCCGCTTGGTCGGACGAATTGCCGGAATTCGAAGCCGGCGGAAAGCCGTTGGCCCGGACCATCCTGAACCGGCCGCTGATGCTGTTCCGCGGCGCCAATGGCAGGGCCGCGGCGCTCGAAGACCGGTGCTGCCATCGTGGCGCACCGCTGTCCCTCGGCATGATCGTCGATGACGGCCTGCAATGCGGCTATCACGGCATGACCTTCAGCGGCGACGGCCGCTGCACCGTCAATCCGGGCGAGGATCCGTCGGACCATTGGGTACAGGGCTTTCCGGTCGCGGAGAAACAGCGGGCGGTGTGGATCTGGATGGGCGACCCGGCGTTGGCAGACCCGGCCGATATCGTCGAATTCCCGTGGCACGACCGGACCGGCGAATGGTGCTTCCGCTACAGCCATATGCCCATCGACTGCAGTTTCATGCTGGTCATGGACAATCTGATGGACCTCACCCATCTGGGCTATGTCCACGGCCGGACCATCGGCGGAACGCCGCAATTCCATGTCGCGGCCGAGCAGGAGACGAAGCGGACGGAAAACGGCGCCCGGATGGTGCGCTGGACGATGAACAGCCCCCCGCCGCCGACATTTTCCAAGGCGATGCCTTTCAAGGGCATGATCGACCGTATGGCGGACTTCGAATATGTCGCGCCGGCCTCCGTGATCCAGTTCACAACGGCAATGGATGTCGGCCGCGGGGCCCGCGAAAATCCGGACCAGCCGGGTGCACTGCGCATCCGCATCCTGCACCACGCCACGCCCGAAACCGAGACGACCTGCCATTATTTCTTCTCGGTCGGCAACGGCTACCGGCTGAACGATCCGGACGCCAACCGGGACCTGTTCGACGAAATCTACCCGACCTTCCTGGAAGACAAGGCGATCATGGAGGGCCAACAGCGGGTCATTCTGCGCGATCCCGAACGGCCCCTGCTGATCCGCGAACACGATACTGCGGTGGCCTACGCCAACCGGGCCCTTGCCGCCTTCGCCAGGCGCGCCGGGGCGCAAGACCGGCAACCGGCGATGGCCGCCGCTGTATGACCCGGCGGCAGCGATACGAACCCTCGGGCAGCGCTTTCCCGCAGCGGCCGGGCGCACCGGCCAGTTGCCCGAAGCGGCAATGCCATCCCTTCCGATCTACCCCATTCCATCGACACCCATGACCATCGACCCCCAGATCGCGTGGGTGCTCGAACTGATCGAAAAGTCGCCCTACCCGCCGGTCTATACGCTTTCGCCGCCCGCCGCCCGCGCCCAGTATGACGAAACCGCCGTCAAGCTCGACATCGATCCGGCGCCGATGGACTCGGTGGTCGAGATCGCCCTCGGCCGGGAGAGCCGGTTCGTCCGCACGCGCCTCTACACGCCGAAGCAGACCGGGAAAGCCGACCCGCTGCTGGTCTGGCTCCACGGCGGCGGCTGGACCATCGGCAGCCTCGACTCCTACGACCGGACCTGCCGCGGCCTGGCGGCCGGGGCGGAATGCCGGGTGCTTTCGGTCGATTATGCGCTGGCGCCGGAGCATCCGTTCCCGGCGGCGGTCGAGGATGCGATGTTCGTGTGGGAGACGCTGCTGGCCCGCACTTCGGACTACGGCATCGATCCGGCGCGCATCGCGGTCGGCGGCGACAGCGCCGGCGGCAACCTCTCCGCCGTGCTGTGCCACGAGGCGCGCAGGGCCGGGCTGCCCCTGCCCTGCTTCCAATTGCTGATCTATCCGGCGACCGACATGACCGGCGGCTTCCCGTCGCGCAAGACCTACGCCAACGGCTACCTGCTGGAAGCGCCGCACATGAGCTGGTTCGGCGACGGCTATGCCGGCGGGGCCGACCGCACCGATCCGCGGATGTCGCCGCTGCGCTACGGAGATTTCGCCGGCCTGCCGCCCGCAGCCGTCCACACCGCCGGCTTCGACCCGCTCCAGGACGAGGGCATCGCCTATGCCGGGAAGCTGGAGACCGCCGGCGTGCCGGTCGTCAAGCGCCACTATGCCGGGCTGATCCACGGCTATTTCAACATGGGCGGCGCGGTGACGGCGGCGAAGTCCGCGTTCGACGACGCCGCCGCCGACCTGCGCGCTGCGCTGCATCCTGAACTACATCCCGCAGCCCGGAGTGCCTCCGCTTCGGATTGAACCGGCGCAAAGACGAGCGAACCGGGCGTCCCGGTTGGAAAACTCTCGGTCGCGTTTCGCGGGTCTATCGGTCAACGGCGCACGAACCGGCCTTTCCTCGCACGAGCCAGTTCGAGGAAGCGGGCCTTGATCTGCGCGAACAGTCCCGGCGGGATGAAACCGTAGCTGAAGGTGTCCGGCCGGCCGGGCAGCGGAGACAGCCCGCCATTGGGCCATTCGTCGATATTGTGTTCCGACACGATCACCCAACCCGGCGTGTCGTCGAGGCCGAGGGCCTGTCCGACGCGCGCCGGGATCGCGATGCCCACCGTATCGCCAACCGTATCGTCACTGGGCGGTGTATGGGTGATCGGCAGCAGCACGGCATAGCGCGGACGAACGGACGGATCGGTGGCGGCGACCAGACAGGCCGGCCGGGTCTTGCCCTGGTCGCGGCCGGCGGCGGCCTCGTGCGTCCAGAGATAGTCGTAGCGGACGACCAGACCCGGCTCCGGATCGGGCAGCGCCACGGTCCTGTCCTTACGTCAGCAGGTCGTCCAGCGGCTTGTGCGCCACATCCATTTCGGCGCGCTCCACCGCGTCGATCACGACATCGGCGGCGTCTTCCGTGCGGTGGCTCCGCTGTGCCGAAGCCCGGAGCCAGTCATACTGCTCCGCAGACATGAGCACGAACTCGCGGCGCCCGTGCCGGGTTATCTCCACCGGCTCGCGCTGCGCTTCGTGCTGGAACCGGCCGAACTTGCGCTGGAACTCGAGGGCGCTCACCGTGGGCATGGCAGAGTCCTCAGGCCCTGGGGACTTCGCTTAATATACGTATAATCCGTAGAAATGAAAAGGGACAGGATTTCGTCACTCATCAGCTTCCAGGACCGGTCCCGGATGGACAACCTGTCGAGAGATCGCAGCTAGCCCCCGACGAAAGCGCCGTGGAAACCGAGCGGCAACGGATAGGGCAGCCACGCCTGGGCGACCGGGCCGGCCACGACCGCCCGGGCGTCGAACACCGATAGCCCGCTGACGCCCTTCTTCCAGTCCAATACCGTTCCGATCAGCCAGCCGTCGTCCTCGCGCCGGCCGCCGGGTTTCGGGACGAAGATATGCTCCTCCGGAATCCGGCCCGGCCCATAGTCGAAACGCTCCGCCGTGCCGCGTTCGAGGTCGCGCTTGACCACGGTGCGGAAGTGCCAGCCTTGCGGATTGTCCGGGGCGCCGAGCGTGTAGACATAGCGGTGCCGCCGGCCGACGACGGCGGGCGCCACTTTCGCGAACTCTGCTTCTTCCGCCCGGCGTTCGATCCGGCCGTCGCCCTGCGGCGGCAGGACGATCTGCGCGTAACGCAGCGGCGCCGACGGCCGGAATTCCCCTTTCATCACATAGCGCAGTGTTTCGGTGAGGATGCCGGGGTCGCCGGCGAGGCAGTGGTCGAGCCGGATCGTGCCGTCGGCCTCTTCCCAGGCGTTGCCGTAGTGGAAGCCGAAACAGGCCGGCAGCGCGTGCCAGCGGCGCTTGCCGAAATCGGCCTTGTCGACCACGAGAACGCGGGTCTCCGCCTGGGGCTTCCAGACATGGGCATCGAGCACGCTGACCCGTTCCGCCCGGCCGGGATCGAACAGGAAGGGCTGGATCAGGACGACCAGCGACTTGTGCGTAACGACGAAATCGTGGACCAGACCCATCGGCCCGGCATCGACCAGGGCGGCCTTTATCAGCTTGCCGGCGCGGTCGATGTGGTAGAGCACGAGCGCCGGCCGGGGCAGCAGGGCGCAGCCGATGTTCCACAGGGTGCCGTCCGGATCGACCTTCGGATGGGCGGAAAAGGGAACGCCGCCGAGCTGCGGGCTCCAGCGCTTGAAGCCCGACGGCGCAAGCGTCGATTCTTCGAGCCGCGTCGCCGAGCCGCCCTCCCACAGCGCCAGCAATTCCCCGCCATGATGCAGGACGGAGATGTTCGCGGCGTTCAGGCCGTCCGGCCCGCGGACCGGCGCGGCGTTCTCCAAGTGGGTGGCGTAGCCGCTGTACAGCCGTTTGCCGGCCTTGTCCTCGCGGTCGAGTTTCGGCGTGCGGATCGTCCGGCCGCGATGGGCGATCCGGCCGCCGTCGATGGCGAACTCCTGGATCATGCCGTCGCCGTCGAACCAGTGGCGGTAGCGCCGGCCGAACCGGTCGTGGATCGACGGCCCGTTGCGGAAGAAGCGGCCCTTCAGCCCTGCGGGCCATGCGCCGGTAACGGCGAGCGACCCCGTATCCAGCCGGTCCGGCGGCGTCGTCCAGCCGAGCAGCATCGGGTTGCGCCCGAGGGCGGCGGCGAAGGCCCCGCCCCAGTCCTCGCCGGATGCGGCGAGCGCCGGCGCGAAAGGCGCAAGCCCGGCCAGTCCGGAGGCGGCGGACGCAGCGAGGAAGCTGCGGCGCGGAATGCCGCCGGCGGTCATCGGTTGCTCTCCCCGCTCGTCGATCCGGCGGAAGCGGCATAGCCGATCGGCAGCCGAATCGTCGCCGCCGATTTCAGGTCGACCGAGGAATCATCGAAGCTCGCCGGGCCGAACATGCCGGTCGCGCCGTTGCCGAAGCCATAACCTTCGGTGGGAATGCCCAGCAGGTTGGTATCGAGATCGCCGTTGCCGTTGGCGTCGTGAAAGCCGTTGACCGCGTAACGGCCGGGTTCCAGCCCGGTGAACGTGATGCTGAACCCTCCCTCGCCGGCCATGCGCCATGCGCCGGCGACGGCGCCCTTCTGATCGGGAAACTTCACGCCGGCCTTGACGCGGTGCAGCGCGACATAGACGCGGCCCTTGCCGGAGTTGACGCCGCTCACCGCGACGGTCAGTTCGGCCGCCTGCGCCGCGCCGCCGGTCTCCGATGCGGCCGGAGCCGGCAGTCCCGGGAGAATCGCGCCAGTGGCGAGCAGGGTGGCGAGAAGAGGAGGAATGCGCTTCATGGTTGGGTGCTCCTTTTCGAGTGCGTATGCTGCGCCGCTGAGGGAGCACGGCGGACGGCAATGACCAACGGCGGCTACGCAAACGGCCCGGATAGTTCGCGAACGGTGCGGGAAACGCCGTTCACGCTTCGCGAATGGTTCGTCTGGCGGCGGCTGCGCTGGCATCTGGCGCTGCTGGCCGTCGCAATCCTGTTTCTCGGCTATCTCGGCCCGTTCGGCACCTTCCTCCGGATGCCGCTGGGCGAGCGGATGGCCTATTGGGTCATCGCGGTGGCCGGCAACTGGTCGTTCGCCCTGGCCTGCATCCTGCCGGCGATCGCGTGGCTGTCGGGACGCCTCCCGGACATCGCCTGCGTTTTGGGCGGCAGTGTCGCCGCAGCCTTGCCGGGAACGCTCCTGATCTCGGCCCTCGAATTCCTGTTTTCCGGCGCTTTGCCCGAGACGTTCGGAACCGGGGAATTGTTCCTCGCCGTTGCCCTCGTTCACCTCGTGCTGGGCCTGATCGTCTGGGGGACCGTCGAGTTGCCGATGCGCTACGGCGGCGGCGCGCCCTTCGCCGAGCATCCGGCTGCGGGAGCGATGGACGGTCCGTTGGCGGGCGATGCCGCGCCACCGCTCCTCGACAGGCTGCCGGCGGAGCGGCGCGGGCGGTTGCTGCACCTCCAGATGCGCGACCATTGTGTCGAGGTCCACACCGACCGGGGCTCGGAGCTGGTGCTCATGCGCTTCGGCGACGCGCTGAAGGAACTGGGCGGAACCGAAGGGATGCAGGTCCACCGCTCCCACTGGATCGCGCGCACGGCCCTGAAGAAGATCGTGCGGCGCACCGGCCGGACGGTGGCCTTTCTCGAGAACGGCGCCGAAGTGCCGGTCAGCCGCCGCTACGCCCGGGCATTGCGCGAAGCGAACTGGGTCTGAGCCGGAATTTTCGGCCCAAGGGTCGCGCCAGTCAGTCGCTCTGGCGCGGACCCCGCCGTGCCCCTAATCTCCGTTTATGAAGACCGTCCTCATCGTGCTCACCGTCATCGCCCTGATCGGCGTCGTCGCCGCGCTGTTCACCGGCGTCGTGCTGATGGGCCGGGGCGGCGAGGCCAACGCCCGGTGGGGCAACAAGCTGATGCGCGCGCGGGTCGGCCTGCAGTTGATCGCCGTCGTTCTTCTGCTGCTGCTGTTCGCCGTGTACCAGAGTTAGGCGGAGCATGGTCAAGCTGGACAGGATCTACACCCGCGGCGGCGACAAGGGGCTGACCAGCCTGGGCAGCGGCGCGCGGGTGCCGAAACACGACACCCGCGTGGCGGCCTATGGCTCGGTCGACGAATGCAACAGCGTCCTCGGCCTCGCGCGGCGCCACGCGGCGGGCGACGGGGTGGACAACGACGGGGCGGCCGACGTCATGCTCGCGCGCATCCAGAACGACCTGTTCGATCTGGGCGCCGACCTGTGCACGCCCCACGAGGACGATCCGAAATGGCCGCCCCTGCGCATGTCCCAGGCCCAGGTGGACCGGCTGGAGGCGGAGATCGACGCGATGAACGCGAACATCCCGCCGCTCAAATCCTTCATTCTGCCGGGCGGGTCTGCGCTTTCCTCCTGGCTCCACCTCGCCCGCACGGTCGCGCGGCGCGCCGAGCGGGAGATGACGGCGCTGGCCGAAGCCGAAGACGTCAATCCCCTGGCCGTCGCCTACATCAACCGGCTGTCCGACCATCTCTTCGTCATGGCGCGGGCGCACAACGATAACGGCGCCGACGACGTCCTTTGGACGCCGGGAGAGAACCGCTGACGGGGATCAAGGGCCGCATTAACAGGCCCGGACAAATGCACTAAACCTGCCGGCCATCGCAGCCCGCAGCCAAATCCCGAAGCCGGCAGATCGCCATGCCCGAATCCCGTTACCGCCCGCGCCGCAGCATGATCTTTGCGCCGGGCGACAATCCGCGCCTGTGCCTGAAGGCGCGCGATACCGGCGCGGACATGGTGTGCATCGACCTGGAAGACGCCGTGGCGCCCGGCGACAAGGATGCGGCCAGAGAAGGCGCCGTCGGCATCTTCCGCGATCTCGACCCGCAGGCGGCAGGCCCGGAAACCGTGGTCCGCATCAACAGCCTGCACTCGCTGGACGGTATGAAGGACGTGGCCGCGCTGGCCGACCTGCCCAACCCGCCTGCCGGTTTCATGCTCACCAAGGTCAAGGGCCCCGGCGAGGTTGCGATGCTGGACGACGTGCTGAGCGAAGCCGGCGCCGCCTCATTCCTCCATGTCATCATCGAGACCAACGAGGCGCGGGGCCCGGGGGGGGGCCGGGCCCCGGGGCGGCGGGGGGGGGGGTGCCGGCGTTTAGGGGCGGTCGACAAGGCGGCCCCCCGGCGCCCGCCCAAAGGCAGGGGGAATATGGTGTTTGCCCCGGCCC